>CAZOZE010000108.1:0-11030 GCA_964584215.1 uncultured Rhodobacterales bacterium | reverse complement strand
GGCGACGCCTCGTCGGGCGCCAAGACCGCGCAGGCGGCGATGGACGGTCTCTGCGAGGCGCAGGAGGCGGTGCTGGAGCGGCTTGAGCGCGCAGGCGTGCAGGGCGACATCGGGCCGAAGATGAACGAAAAGCGCGACGCGGCCTATTGGCTGGAGCAGCCGGGGTCGCCGAAGGCGAAGCTCGACAATGAGAAGCCCGCGCCGATCACCGTGAACTACGACGAACTGGTGAAGAGCTGGAGCAACTGAGCCGAAGCGCGGCGGGGGCGGCGACGCCCCCGCCCACCCCTTACGCCGCTTCGGTCAGCAGCACCGACCCGCGCGTGGTTGGGAAGGCGACGCCTGCGCCCGGCAGCGGCAGCACCGCGTGGCGGATGCGGTCGGGAACCTTCGCGGCGACGAGCTCCGCGCCGCTCTCCACGTCCAGCAGATGCAGGATATTGTCCATCGCCAGCACATGGAGCCGCCCGCCCTGCGTGACAAGCTCCGCCATCACCGACGCCCAGTCGCCTGCCTTGCCGTCATAGCCGGTGGTGCGGTGGCGCCAGCGCACCGCGCCGGTTTGCGCATCGACGGCATAGACCCAGCCGGTGGGCGACCACAGATAGGCGGCGCCGCCGGCGACATGGTGCGAGTTGATGAAGTTGCCCGCGTTGAAGCTCCACAACCCCGCCCCGTCACGCACCGACAGACCGAACAGCTTTTCGGTGTAGCTGCCCGCCACCAGCACGTCGCCATCGACATGAAGCTGGCGCAGATACTGCCAGTCCTTGCGCCGCTCGACCGTCCACAGCGCCGCGCCGTCCTGCGCGCGGAAGGCGCGCAGCACGCCGTCGCCGGAGCAGGCGAGCACCGTGTCGCCCGCGATGGTGGGCGCATAGCTGGCCAGCGTGTCGGGCACGCCCGCCGCGCGCCAGCGCTCCACGCCGGTGGCGGCGTCGAGCGCGACGAATTCGTGGCCGTCGCCGAAACAAACCAGATCGTCGGTCGCCAGCGGCGCGCCGATCTGAACGCGCGCGCGATATGTCCACACCGTCTCACCGCTCGCCCGGTCGGCGGCGGTCATCCAGCGCTGACCGCAGGCGATCACCAGCGGCCCCGCGATCCGCGGACGGAACACCGCGCCGCCGTCGAGCGCGTGGTCGCGCAGCCACAGCAGCTGCGTGCGATCCGGCGCGATGGCGCCGTAGGTGTTGTCGCCGGCGAAGTGGATCACGCCCCCGGCGGCGGACAGCGGGCTGAGCGTGGCGTTGCCGGTCTCCCACCGTCCCAGAACGCCCAGCGTGGCGGCTTCGGCCGCAAGCGAAAGCGCCGGCCTCGCGATGAGGCCGGCGACGACGCTGGCGGCGCCGGTCAGAAACCGGCGTCGGTCGGGCGTCATTGGCAGTTGGCGCCTTGCTTGACCCAGGCGAACAGGATCTGGGTGTTGGCGCCGTCGCGCTCCTCGGTCGGGTCGATGCCCGGCGGCATCCGGTCCTCGGAGAGGTGCTGGAACACGCCGCTGGCGCCGGGGTCGCCCGCGATGATCACCTTGGTCGCGTTCTCGACGCCCTTAGCGATGGAATCAGCGCCGAGCATGATCCCCTCATAGCTGCTGAGGTTCAGCTCGTGAAAGCTCGGCGGCTCCTGGTTCGACATGTGGCATTCGGTGCAGGCGGGGGTGTCGGGCGCGAAGGCGTTGTCGCTGGTGAACAGTTTCAGAATGTTGTTCTGGAAATGCTCGTCGTTCTTGGCGCCGTCGGCGATCCAGTCGCGCACCGCGATGATGTTGGGCGAGTCGTTGGGAATGTTGAACTGGACGCCCAGCGGCATCCGGTTATTGCGCAGACGCCGGCCCAGCGGTTCGCGCTTGGGGTTTTCGCCCGGCGTGAAGATGGCGTGCGCCGGCTCCTCGGTGGCGCCGAGCTTCATGCCCTCGCAGCTCGACAGATCGAGGCCGCGATAGCTGGTCGAGGCGTCGCTGGAGGCGTGGCAGACGATGCAGGCGGCGCCCTCGCCAAAGGCGTTCGGGGTGCGCATCAGCGTCGCGATATAGGTGTAGGGGATCGGGATGTCGCGCTTGAGGATCAGTTCCGACACCACGTCGTCGTCCTCGGCGGTCATCACCGCCTTTTCCCGGATGTCATGGGCGAGTTGCCGGGAGAGCGAGCGCTCTTTCCCGTTCGCCAGCACGGCGCCGCTGGTCAGCGCGGCGGCGACGCCAAGCGCGGCGACGGCGGTGCGCATTGTGATCTGTGATGCCATTGTTTGTCCTTTGCGATCCCTGTCAGTATGTCCGGGGCGCCTGTTGCGAACGCGAGAGCACGTGCCAAATTCCGCCAAGACCCGTCCCGCATGAAGCAAACCCACCACCAAAACTTTGCGGCAAGACTGTGTCGGGCGGCTATGTGGTGGGTTGTCGCGCTGTAGATTCGCAAATATGCACCGAATATCATGGGAGCAGTCTTTCAAAGGAGGCTGCGAATATTGTGCGTTGCAGCAAAATCTGCTGCAAAATACACCAGATAGTTGTATTCATCGCGCGTTATCCGGCAATCGCGGGCGCCGCGCGGCTTTCGTCGGCGCGTCGGTCGCGTTGCGCATTGAGATAACCGTAACGCCTGCTGCGGCATTGTCCGGCTGACGGCAGGGAGCATGAGATGACGGACGCGCGGCGGTGGCTTTCGCTTTCCCCCGACAGGATTCGTGCGCAGGGAGAGGCCGCGCGGCGCGAAGCGCGGGCGGACGCGGCGCTGGGTGAGGCCGGGCTCAACGAGGCCGCCGCGCGCGCGGCGCTCAGTCTGCGCCACGGCTCCGCCACGCCCGCAGCGATCGCGCTGATCGTGCGGCTGGCCGAGACGGCGGCGCTGACGCTGGCGCTGTGGGGCGCGTCGCGCGGCTTCGCGCCGCTGGCGGACGCGGGGCTTGGCGCGGCGCTGGCGGCGGCGGCGCTGATCGCGGTGGCCGCGTCGGCGTTCGCGGGCGCGCTGGGCGCCTACCGTATCGAGAACCTGCGCGCCTTCGCGCCCGGTTTCACGCGCATGGCGGCGGGGCTGACGCTGGCGATGGCGGCGGTTTCAGCGGTGGCGTGGGCCTCGCGTCTGGCGCCCGGCGGGCTGTGGGTGCTGTGGAGCGTCGGGCTGGCGGCGCTGTCGCTGGCGCGCGCGGGCGTGGCGACGGTGACCGACTGGTGCGTGACGGCGGGCCTGACGGAGCGGCGCGCGGTGATCGTGGGCGGCGGCGGCGCCGCCGAGCGGCTGATCCGGGGGTTGGACGCGCGCCCCGGCAACGACATCCGCATCTGCGCGATCTTCGACGACCGCGATGACGACCGCTCGCCGCCGCTGGTGGCGGGCGCGCGCAAGCTGGGCTGCGTCGCGGAACTGATCGCCTTCGCCCGCGTGGCGCATATCGACATGCTGATCGTCACGCTGCCGCTGTCGGCCGAGCAGCGCATCCTGACGCTGCTCAGCCAGCTCTGGGTGCTGCCGGTGGATATCCGCCTGTCGGCCTATTCCTCGGATTTCGAGTTCCGCCGCCGCGGCGCCGACGCGGGCTTCATCCCGGTGCTCGACCGGCCGCTGCGCGGATCGGGTCGCGCCGCCAAGCGCGCGTTCGATCTTGTGGCGGCGAGCCTCGCGCTCGTCGCGCTGTCGCCGGTGATGCTGGCGACGGCGCTGGCGATCCGGCTGGAGACGCGCGGCCCGGTGATCTTTCGCCAGCAGCGCCACGGCTATAACCATCAGCCGGTCGAGGTGTGGAAATTCCGCTCGATGCGGCACGAGGCGGCGGACCCGACCGCGCGCAGGGTGGTGACGAAGGGCGATCCGCGGGTGACGCGGGTGGGGCGCTTCATCCGCAAGACCTCGATCGACGAATTGCCGAAGCTCTTCAACGTGCTGGCGGGAGCGCTGTCGCTGGTCGGGCCGCGCCCGCATGTGGTGAACGCCCTCTCCAGCCGCGCACAGACGTTTTCCGAGATCGTCGGCGGCTATTCGGGCCGCCACCGCGTGGCGCCGGGCGTCACCGGCTGGGCGCAGATCAACGGCTCGCGCGGCGAGATCGACGAGCCCGAGAAACTGCGCCAGCGCTTCGAGCACGATTTGTATTACATCGAGAACTGGTCGTTGAAGCTTGACCTCTACATCCTCGCGATGACGCCGCTGCGCCTGTTGCGCGCCGAAAACGCCTACTGAAGCCCTCTCGCTCCGCCGCCTTTCCACGACGCGGCGCCGCGCGGCCTTGGGGCGGGCCGCGTTATCTCCTATCACGATTGCGATGATGGGGGAGCGGGCGATGGCGGAGCGGATCGGGGCGCGGGCGTTTCTGAAGCGGCTTTTCGACGCGGCGGTGGCGGCGGCGGACCCGGAGCGGGCGCTGGCCGCGCATCTGCCCGCGCGGCCGAAGGGGCGCACCGTGGTGGTGGGCGCGGGCAAGGGCGCGGCGCAGCTGGCCGCCGCGTTTGAGCGGTTGTGGGGCGACCCGGTCGAGGGCGTCGTCGTCACCCGCTACGGCTATGCCTGCGCCACGCGCCATATCCGCGTGCTGGAGGCGGCGCATCCCGTGCCCGACGCGGCGGGGCTGGCGGCGTCGGCGGCCTTGCTGAAGGCGGTCGAGGGGCTGACGGCGGATGATCTGGTGGTGGCGCTGGTTTGTGGCGGCGGCTCGGCGCTGTTGCCCGCGCCGCCCGAGGGGCTGACGCTGGAGGACGAGATGGCGGTCAACGCCGCGCTGCTCGCCTCGGGGGCGCCGATCTCGGCGATGAACGCGGTGCGCAAGCATGTCAGCCGCATCAAGGGCGGGCGGCTGGCGCTGGCGGCGCATCCGGCGCGGGTGGCGACGCTGGTGGTCTCCGACATTCCAGGCGACGACCCTGCGCTGGTCGCCTCCGGTCCCACGGTTCCCGACGCGGTGGGGCGCGAGACGGCGCTGGCGGTGATCGCGCGGTATGGCATGGCGCTACCCGACGCGGTGATGCGCCACATCGAACGGGCGGAAAGCGAGGCGCCGCGCCCGGACGATCCGCGCCTGGCGCGCAACGAGACCCATGTGATCGCCTCGGCGCGCCTGTCGCTGGAGGCGGCGGCGGCTGAGGCGCAGGCGCAGGGCGTGGCGGCGGCGATCCTGTCGGACGCCATCGAGGGCGAGGCGCGCGATGTCGCCCGCGTCCACGGCGCCATCGCGCGCGAGATCGCCGCGCGCGGGCGGCCCTTTGCGGTGCCCGTGGTGCTGCTGTCGGGCGGCGAGACCACCGTCACCCTGCGCGGACGCGGCAAGGGCGGGCGCAACAGCGAGTTCGCGCTGTCGCTGGCGCAGGACATCGAGGGGTTGGCGGGCGTGACCGTTCTGGCCGCCGACACCGACGGCATCGACGGCTCGGAAGCCAACGCGGGCGCCTTCGCCGACGGCGGCACCCGCGCCCGGCTGCGCGCCGCAGGCCGCGATCCGGCGGCGATGCTGGCCGACAACGACGCCTGGACGGCGTTCGACGCGCTCGGCGACCTGTTCGTCACCGGGCCGACGGGGACCAACGTCAACGATTTCCGCGCCGTTCTGATCGAGGCGGCGCGGTAGCGCCCGATGCGGCGTCCGCGCCCCTTTTCGCACCTGCGAAGATCGCGTTACATGACGGCGCGATAACAGGGGAGGGGCCGCGCCGATGCAGGAGATCCTTGAGGGGCTGGAGACGCGCCGCGCCGAGGCCCGGCTTGGCGGCGGCGAGGCGCGCATCGCCGCGCAGCACGCCAAGGGCAAGCTGACCGCGCGGGAACGCATCGCGGTCCTGCTCGATGAGGGCAGCTTCGAAGAATACGACATGTTCGTGACGCACCGCTGCACCGAGTTCGGCATGGGCGACTTGCGGCTGTCCGGCGACGGCGTGGTGACCGGCGTCGGCACGGTGAACGGGCGCCAGGTCTATGTGTTCGCGCAGGACTTCACGGTGTTCGGCGGCTCGCTCAGCGAGACTCACGCCCAGAAGATTTGCAAGATCATGGACATGGCGATGCGCAACGGCGCGCCGGTGATTGGCCTGAACGATTCGGGCGGCGCGCGCATCCAGGAGGGCGTCGGCTCGCTGGCGGCCTATGCCGAGGTGTTCCAGCGCAACATCATGGCCTCGGGCGTGGTGCCGCAGATCAGCGTCATCATGGGCCCCTGCGCGGGCGGCGCGGTGTATTCGCCCGCGATGACCGACTTCATCTTCATGGTGCGCGACACCAGCTACATGTTCGTCACCGGCCCCGACGTGGTGAAGACCGTCACCAACGAGACGGTGACGGCGGAGGAGCTGGGCGGCGCGCGCACCCACACCACCAAAAGCTCGGTCGCCGACGGCGCCTTCGAGAACGACGTCGAGACGCTGGCCGAGGTGCGCCGCCTGATCGACCTGCTGCCGCTGTCCAACCGCGAAAGCCCGCCGGTGCGGCCGTTCTTCGAGGCGCGCGACCAGCTTGACGACAGCCTCAACAGTCTTGTGCCCGCGAACCCCAACCAGCCCTACGACATGCACGAACTGGTGCGCAAAGTGGTGGACGAGGGCGATTTCTTCGAGATCCAGCCCGATTTCGCCCGCAACATCCTGACCGGCTTCGCCCGGATCGAGGGGTCCACCGTGGGGATCGTCGCCAACCAGCCGATGGTGCTGGCGGGCTGTCTCGACATCGACAGCGCCCGCAAGGCGGCGCGGTTCGTGCGGTTCTGCGATGCGTTCAACATCCCGCTGCTGACCTTCGTCGATGTGCCCGGCTTCCTGCCCGGCACGGCGCAGGAATACGGCGGCATCATCAAGCACGGCGCCAAGCTGTTGTTCGCCTATGGCGAGGCGACGGTGCCCAAGGTGACGGTGATCACCCGCAAGGCCTATGGCGGGGCCTATGACGTGATGGCGTCGAAACATCTGCGCGGCGACATCAACTACGCCTGGCCGACGGCGGAGATCGCGGTGATGGGGGCCAAGGGCGCGGTGGAGATCCTCTATCGCAGCGAACTGGGCGACCCGGAGAAGATCGCCGCGCGCACCAAGGCCTACGAGAGCCGCTTCGCCAACCCGTTCGTCGCCGCCGAGCGCGGCTTCATCGACGAGGTGATACAGCCGATGGGCACCCGCAAGCGCGTGGCGCGGGCGTTCGCGCTGCTGAAGGGCAAGAAGCTGGAGAACCCCTGGAAGAAGCACGATAATCTGCCGCTGTGACATGCGCTGCGAGTGGGATGAGGCAAAGGAGGCGGTCAATCTCGCGAAGCACGGCGTCTCCTTCGCGCCTGTCGCGCGCTTCGAGTGGCGCACCGCGCGCGAAGTGGAGGATGTCCGCTATGACTATGGGGAGCGCCGCTGGCGCGCCATTGGAATGATTGACGGTCGCCTCCATGTTCTTGTGTATACAGACCGAAGCGACGTGATCCGCGTCATCTCGTTGAGGAAGGCCAATGCGCGAGAGGAGAAAGCCTATGCGCGCGACCGATCGTCCAAGACCGCCGGTTGACTACGACGACAACCCGGAGTGGACCGAAGCCGATTTCGCCATCGCGACGGTAGGGCCGCACTGGTCTCCGAGCCGTGCGGCGACCGCGCTGCGAGAGGCGGCGCGCGCCCTCCGCGCGCAGGCGGACAAGATGGAGCAGGAGGCTGACGCGCTTGCCGTTGTGAGGAAACATGAGTAAAATTAAAGGGAGTGAAGTTAAGGTTTTGGGAAGCTCAATCAATATTCCAGGTGATGGTTTGCCCCGTATATTTGATTATGCGGCGGATGTTATTGGCCTCATTGGTGAGCCGGCTGGAATTATTTCCGATAACTTTCGTGCTTTTAGAGAAAAAAGGAGAATTGCTTTGCAATTGACATTAGCACGTGCCGCTCAGATGTCTAATGATATGGCATTCATTGAGAAAAAGCCACTTAAGCTTTTGGCGCCAATATTCGATGGTATGTCACGTGAGGATATAGAAGGTGAAAATTTATCAGAAATTTGGGCAAAGTTTCTTGTAAACTGTCCGGATACTTTTGACAGTATTGCTGCTGCTGCTATTGATTGTCTAAGTAGAATCGGGCTTAGGGAAGCCCAACTATTGCAGAGCCTTGCAAGCCAAACTGCCCTTTATGATGAAGGTGCAATTGGAAGTGCTAGCGGTCAAAATATATATAATGTAGTTGAGAGCAAACTGGAAGGTGCATATCGAGATTTGTTTGCAATGCAATCCGGAAGAAAAATAGAAAATAATAAATCAGCTGAGGAGTTCATAGAATTTTGTAAATTAAAACATAGAAATTTTTACATAAGAGGAGCCGGTTATTGCTGTGAAAGTCGGAACAATCCTATTGTTTCAGATTCAATTTATATTTCCAGAGACTCTATGTTAATTTTATCAAGGGAGGGCTTAGTTTGGGAAATCGAGAACTCGAAAAGAACCGCAAATTTGTCAGTCTGGATATCCTCAATTAGAATAAGTGACTTTGGAATTAAATTCCTAGATTTGATGCAAGATAATGGCAATAAAAACGTTTAGCCATGACCGACCCCCGCCTGATCCGCTATCTCGCCCGCCACTGCGCCACCGGCGTCGCCGCCGGTCTTGCGCTGCTGCTGGGTTTCGTCTGGACCGACGTTGGCCATATCGGCTCGCTGATGGAGCGCTCCGATGTCGGCTGGATCGGCTATGTGATGCTGGCGGTCGCGTTCGGCACCACCGGGGGCGCGGTGGCGATGGGCATCGCCGCCATGGCGCTCGGGCGCAAGTGACGCCTGACGCGCTGCGCGCCGCCCTGACCGGCCCGCGCCGCGACCTGGGGCGCTTCGCCGTGTTCTTCCGCGAGGACGGCGTGGCGTTGGCGCCGCGCGTGCTGGCCGATGCGCCGCGCCGTCTGACCGGGGCGACGGCGCTCGGCGCGCAGCTTGCCGGGGTGAGGGGGCGCGGCGCCATGCTGCGGCTGGCGACCGCGATCCGGCAGGACATGTGGCGGCGGCTGCGCGCCGCGCGCGGGCTGGCGCCGGTGGTGGTGATCGCGCGAGAGGGCGACGCCCTGCGCGCCACAGCGGCGGCGGGCTGGCTCGACGGCCATGCTGCGGCGCCGCATACGCTGGACGCGCTGTCGGAAATCTTTCATGACGATGCGATACGGCGCTGGACCTGTTGGGCCGCACGCGCCAACCGCTGAGGGGGGCGCCGATGTTCGATACGATCCTGATCGCAAACCGGGGCGAGATCGCCTGCCGCGTCATCAAGTCGGCCCGCAAGATGGGGATACGCGCGGTCGCGGTGTTCTCCGACGCCGACCGCGACGCGCTGCACGTGCGCATGGCCGACGCGGCGATCCACATCGGCCCGGCGCCCGCGTCGGAAAGCTATATCGTGATCGACAAGATCATCGACGCGGTGAAGGCCAGCGGCGCGCAGGCGGTGCATCCCGGCTATGGCTTTCTGTCCGAGCGCGCGGCGTTCGCGCAGGCGCTCGACGCGCTGGGCGTCGCCTTCATCGGCCCGCCGGTCGGCGCCATCGAGGCGATGGGCGACAAGATCACCTCCAAGAAACTCGCCGCAGAGGCGGGCGTCAGCACCGTGCCCGGCCACATGGGCCTGATCGCCGACGCCGACGAGGCGGCGCGGATCGCGACGCAGATCGGCTATCCTGTGATGATCAAGGCCAGCGCGGGCGGCGGCGGCAAGGGGATGCGCATCGCCTGGAACGACACGGAGGCGCGCGAGGGCTTCCAGTCCTCCAAGAACGAGGCGAAATCCAGTTTCGGCGACGACCGCATCTTCATCGAGAAATTCGTCACCCAGCCGCGTCACATCGAAATTCAGGTGCTGGGCGACAAGCACGGCGGTTGCGTCTATCTGGGCGAGCGCGAATGCTCGATCCAGCGCCGCAACCAGAAGGTGATCGAGGAGGCGCCCTCGCCGTTTCTCGACGCCGCCACCCGCAAGGCGATGGGCGAACAGGCGGTGGCGCTGGCGAGGGCGGTGGACTATTGCTCGGCAGGCACGGTCGAGTTCATCGTCGATGGCGATCGCAACTTCTATTTTCTTGAAATGAATACGCGCCTTCAGGTCGAGCATCCGGTCACCGAGCTGATCACCGGCGTCGATCTGGTCGAGCAGATGATCCGCGTCGCGGCGGGGGAGCGGCTGCCGTTCACGCAGGCCGACGTGCGGCTGAACGGCTGGGCGATCGAGAGCCGCCTTTACGCCGAGGACCCCTATCGCGGCTTTCTGCCCTCGATCGGCAGGCTCAGCCGCTATCGCCCGCCGCCCGAGCGCGCGACGCCGCTGGGGGCGGTGCGCAACGACACCGGCGTGTATGAGGGCGGTGAGATCAGCCGCTTCTACGATCCGATGATCGCCAAGCTGTGCGCCTGGGCGCCCGACCGCGCGGGCGCCATCGGGCACATGCGCGACGCGCTCGACGCCTTCGAGGTGGAGGGGATCGGCCACAACCTGCCGTTCCTCGCCGCCGTGATGGATCACCCCCGCTTCATCGCGGGCGAGATCGACACCGCCTTCATCGCCGACGAATTTCCCGACGGCTTTCAGGGCGTGACGCTGGCGCGCGACGCGCTGCGCCGGATCGCGCTCGCCGCCACGCTGATGCAGGTGATGGTGGACGCCCGCGCGGCGCAGGTGAGCGGCAAGCTCGCCAACCATGAGCGCCCGGCGCCCGCCGCCTATGTCGCTTCGCTGGGCGGCGAGTCGTTCGAGATCGCGGTGGAGGCGACCGAGGGGACGCGCACCGAGGGCCATGGGCTGATCGCGACCATCGCGGGCGAGGACGCGCCGGCCACCGTCTCGCTGCTCGACGGCTGGCGGCCCGGCGCGCCGCTGGCGCGGGTGGCGGTGGACGACGCGCCGCTGACGCTGAAGGTCGGCGCGCTGACCGAGGGGTTCCGCATCCGCTGGCGCGGCGCCGACCTGCGCGTGATGGTCCGCCCGCCGCATGTGGCGCGGCTGGCGGCGCTGATGCCTCAAAAGGCGGCGGCGGGAGCGTCAAAGCACCTGCTGTGCCCAATGCCGGGGCTGGTGGTCTCGATCGCCGTCGCGGAGGGCGACACGGTGCAGGAGG
>CAZOZE010000107.1:0-11052 GCA_964584215.1 uncultured Rhodobacterales bacterium | reverse complement strand
CGGGCGGAGGGACTTGAACCCCCACGCCTTGCGGCACGAGAACCTAAATCTCGCGTGTCTGCCAGTTTCACCACGCCCGCGTATTCGTCTCGCCGTTTAGCCGACCGGGCGCCCGGCGCCAAGCGGCGCCGGAGAAGTTGTCACTGCGCCGCGCCAAAGCTGGCTGCATACCGGCGCGCAAGGCGGCGCAGGATGCGCGGCAGCGCCTCGGGGATGTCCTCCGCGATCAGACCGGGGCCCAGCGCGCGCCCGGCCTCCTGATGCAGCCAGGCGGCGTCGGCGGCGGCCTCGCGGGGCCGCCAGCCGCGCGCCAGCAGCCCGCCGATCATCCCCGCCAGCACGTCGCCGGAGCCCGCCGTGGCCAGCCATGGCGCGGCGCGGTCATAGACCGCGGCGCTGACCGACACGGTGTCGCCGGTCGATCCGATCACCGTGTCGGGGCCTTTCAGCAGCACGGTGCAGCCGCTCATCTGCGCGACCTGCTCGACCGCGACCACCTTGCCGAACAGGCGGGCGCAGCTCTCCGGCCCCCAGCCGTCCTCGAAACCGGAGAACAGCCGCTTGAACTCACCCATGTGGGGCGTCAGCACCACGCGCGCGCCGCTGTGGACGGCGAACCAGCTGTTGATGTCGTCGATCCGCCCATGCTCGTTCTGCGCCAGCGTGGTGAGCGCGTCGGCGTCGAGCACCAGCGACACGGCGCGATGCTCCGGCGCCAGCGCCGCCTCCAGCAGCGCCATCGTCGCCGGACCCACGCCCAGCCCCGGCCCCATCACCAGCGCGCGCACCCTGCCCTCGCCCAGCAGGTCCGACAGCGCCTGCGGGCCGTCCACGCGGCGCAGCATGATCGCATCCAGCCGCGCCGCGTTTTCCGCCATCGCCTCGGGCGGCGCGCCCACCGTCACCAGCCCGGCGCCGATGCGCAGCGCGCCGCGCGCCGCCAGCCGCGCAGCGCCGCCCCGGCCCGCGCCGCCGACCAGCACCAGCACATGGCCATGATCGTATTTGTGCGCGTCGCGCGCCTTGACGGCGGCAAGCGTCGGCGCTTCGGTCAAGTCGATGCGGCGGCGCAGGGGCGTCTCGCGGTAATCGGGCGTGACCCCCTCAAGCCCGATGTCGGCCACCAGCAGCCGCCCGCACAGATCCGGCCCCTTCTCGACATAGTGGCCGACCTTGGGGGCGTGAAACGTGATCGTCACGCCCGCGCGCAACGCAAATCCGCGCGTGCGCCCGGTGTCGAGACACAGGCCCGACGGCGCATCCACCGCGACGCGCCATTGCTTGGGAAAGGCCTCGCTCCAGGCGCTTTCGTCGAGATCGCACGCCGCATCCTCGGCATCCATCACCGCATCGAACAAGGCGTCGAACGCCGCGCCGACCTCGACGGGCGGCGGGCGCGTCAGGCCGCCGCCGAACAGCGCATCGACGATCACATGCGCGCCGGGCCCGACCAGCGGCAGATCGGCGAGCGGCCGCACCGGCCCCAGCGCCGCCCAGCCGCGCCGCGCGTCGGCGGCGTCCGGCGGCGCCTTCGCCGGATCGCCCAGGCCCAGCGCCGCGACGCGCCACCCCGCCTGCGTCAGCAGCCGCGCGACCACATAGCCGTCGCCGCCGTTGCCGCCCGGCCCGCACAGCACGACCGCGCGCCGCGGCCCGGCGCGGCAATCGGGGACAAGCCGCGCGATCTCCGCCGCCACCGCCGCCCCGGCGCGCTCCATCAGCTCCCGCCCGGAGACCGCACCCGCCGCGATCGCCGCCGCCTCGACGGCGCGCATCTGTTCGGTGGTGAGCAACTCCATGGCCCGCGCCTCCCGTCGTCAATCGCCCGATTCTCAGGCATTTTGCCTTATAATTAGGCATTAAAGCCGATTTTGTCCGCGCGCCGACGGCGCTTGCCCTGCGTCTGGATTGTAATCACTGTCACGCGGTGTTTTCTGACCCAACGCGGCGCATCCGTCGCAAGGCGGCGCCCAAACAAGCGGAGCGGAGGCGATGAAGAAGATCGAGGCGGTGATCAAGCCCTTCAAGCTCGACGAGGTCAAGGAAGCGCTGCAGGAAATCGGCATCCAGGGCCTCAGCGTGATCGAGGCCAAGGGCTTCGGGCGCCAGAAGGGCCATACCGAGCTTTATCGCGGCGCCGAATACGTGGTCGATTTCCTGCCCAAGGTCAAAGTCGAGGTCGTGGTGACCGAAGCGCAGGTCGAGCAGGTGGTGGACGCCATCGTCGCGGCCGCGCGCACCGGCAAGATCGGCGACGGCAAGATCTTCGTCAGCAATGTCGAGCAGGCGATCCGCATCCGCACCGGAGAAGAGGGCGCCGACGCGCTCTGATCCTGAAACCAGCAACCGAAAACAGCAGGGGAAGCCATGAGCGACGCCGAAGACCTTGTGAAAATGATCCGCGACGAAGAAGTCGCCTATGTCGATATCCGCTTCACCGACCCCCGCGGCAAGCTGCAGCATGTGACGGTGCTGGAGAACCAGGTCGATGAGGACTTCCTCACCGAAGGCTTCATGTTCGACGGCTCGTCGATCGCGGGCTGGAAGTCGATCGACCAGTCCGACATGAAGCTGATGCCGGACATCTCGACCGCCTACATGGACCCGTTCTACGCGGAAAAGACCCTGTGTCTGCATTGCGACGTGGTCGAGCCCGACACCGGTGAGCCCTATGAGCGCGACCCGCGCGGCACCGCGAAGAAGGCTGAGGCCTATCTGATCTCCTCGGGCGTCGGCGACGCCTCTTTTTGGGGCCCCGAGGCCGAGTTCTTCGTGTTCGACGACGTGCGCTTCTCGGTCGAGATGAACAAGGTGTCCTACGAGGTGGACGCCATCGACGCCTCGTGGAACGCCGACCGGGGTTTCGAGGGCGGCAACACGGGTCACCGCCCCGGCGTCAAGGGCGGCTATTTCCCGGTTCCGCCGGTGGACGCCGCGCAGGACCTGCGCTCCGAGATGCTCTCGACCATGAAGCAGATCGGCATGAACGTGGACAAGCACCACCACGAGGTCGCGTCCTGCCAGCATGAGCTCGGGCTGATCTTCGGCGGTCTGGTCCAGCAGGCCGACAACCTGCAGAAATACAAGTATGTGATCCACAACGTGGCGCACGCCTACGGCAAGTCGGCCACCTTCATGCCCAAGCCGATCAAGGGCGACAACGGCACCGGGATGCACGTCAACCAGTCGATCTGGAAGGACGGCAAGCCGCTGTTCGCGGGCGACCAGTACGCAGACCTGAGCCAGGAGGCGCTGTGGTATATCGGCGGCGTCCTCAAGCACGCCAAGGCGCTGAACGCCTTCACCAACCCCTCGACCAACAGCTACAAGCGGCTGATCCCCGGCTTCGAGGCGCCGGTGCTGCTGGCGTATTCGGCGCGCAACCGCTCGGCCTCGGTGCGCATCCCATGGACCCAGTCGCCCAAGGCCAAGCGCGTCGAGACCCGATTCCCCGACCCGTCGTGCAACCCCTATCTGGCGATGTCGGCGCTGCTGATGGCGGGCCTTGACGGCATCAAGAACAAGATCAACCCGGGCGAGCCGGCCGACAAGGATCTCTACGACCTGCCGCCCGAGGAGCTGGCCAACATCCCCACCGTCTGCGGGTCGTTGCGTGAGGCGATCGGCGCGCTGGAGGCCGACATGGACTTCCTGCTGGCGGGCGACGTGTTCACCCGCGACCAGATCGAGGGCTACCTCGCGCTGAAGTGGGAGGAGGTCTACGCCTACGAGCACACCCCGCACCCTGTCGAATACAAGATGTATTACAGCTGCTGAGGCGGCTTTCCCGATCGCTGAAAGGGCGGCGCCGCAGCGCCGCCCTTTTTCGTGCGCGCGCCCGGCGCGATACGCCGCAACACCCGCGCCGAAATCCGGCGGCGCTTACAGCATATCATGCGATAAAGCACTGTTTCAAAACCGCGTCTCCCCTCTCCGACATCGCGCCGGACACAATAATCCGCATTAGTTTGCCAATTTCGGTCTGGTCCACTAAGGTTACCGTGCTCGCTGGGGCTTGGTGAGTGGGATCATTATTGTCGTGACTGCGCCGAACATCCGGGTCAAGCCGGTTTCGACGCTCGATGATTGGCGCCGGACGGGCTTTCAGGGCCCGAATCCTGGAATATGGCGCGCTTCGTCCGGCGTCCTGTCCCACTCGCCGTTTCGCCCCGGCCCTGGAAGAAACAGAGAGACAACCCATGAAAAAGCTTCTCGCGAGCGCGGCCTTCGCCGCGATCTCGGCGCCTTTCGCCGCTTCGGCATGCGGCCCGGTGTCGATCACCGAGATGAACTGGGGTTCGGCCCAGATCGTGACCGCGACCGCCGCCTTCATCATGGAGCAGGGCTACGGCTGCGACGTGGCGGTGATCCCGTCCGACACCGTGCCGGCCGTCGCCTCGGTCGCAGAGAACAACGAACCCGACGTGGTGACCGAGCTGTGGCTGAACTCCACCAGCGACGTCTACACCCGTCTTGAGAACGAGGGCCGGATCGTGCGGCTGGGCGCGGTGCTCGATCCCGGCGGCGTCGAGGGCTGGTGGATTCCGCGCTATCTGGCGGAAGCGCACCCCGAACTCACCTCCGTCGAGGGCGTAATCGCCAACCCCGCGCTGGTCGGCGGCCGCTTCAACAACTGCCCCGAAGGCTGGGGCTGCCGCGTGGTCAACGACAACCTGATCCGCGCGCTCGACCTGAGCTCGGGCGGGCTGGAGGTGTTCAACCACGGCTCGGGCGAGACGCTGGCCACCTCGATGGCCGCCGCGTTCGAGAACAAGGAGCCGTGGTTCGGCTATTACTGGGCGCCGACAGGCCTGCTGGGTCGCTACGACATGGTCAAGGTGCGCATCGGCGACATCGACGAGGCGATTCACGCCAACAACGGCAACCCGCAGGTGGACAATCCCGGCGTCTCAGACTTTCCGCCCGCGCCGGTGCTGACCTCGGTGACCGCCGATTTCCGCGAGCGCGAGCCTGCGGTCGCCGACATGCTGTCGAAGATGACCTTCGAAGTGGACGTGATGAACGGGCTGCTGGCGTGGATGGAGGAGAACAACGCCACCGCCGAGGAAGCGGCGGTGCTGTTCGTCACCACCATGCCCGAGGTGTGGGGCGGCTGGCTGGACGACGACGCGCGCGGCAAGCTGTCGGCGCTGACCCGCTGACCCCGACGCGAACCACAGCGCGCGGGGCCGGTGAAGGCCCCGCGCATACGCCAGCCACGGAGCCTGTCCGCCCATGATCCCCTACGCCGGCCTGTTCGACAGCCTGGGCCTGCGCCCGTGGTGCGACGGCGGCCTTGAGCAGCGCACCACGCCGCTGTCCATGGCCGAGCTGATCGCCCGCGCGCGCGGCGAAACCGAAGCGCCCGACGTCGCGCTGTGGGACACGCCGTTCCCCTCGCTCGACGCGCTCAACCGCGCCTGCCCCGCGCTGCCGCAGTCGCGCGATCTGACGCGCGGGCTGGAGCGGGGCTTTCTCGACGTGAAGGATACGCTGGCGATCGTGCTCGACCCGCTCACCCAGCCGCTGAGCTGGATGCTGCGCACCGCGCTGAACGGGGTCGAGGCGGCGCCGTGGTGGCTGATGATCGGGCTGTTGCTGCTGGTCACCTGGGGCGTGGCGCGCTCGGGCAAGGCGGTGGCGCTGGTGGCGGCGTCGCTGGGCGGCCTCGCCTTCATAGACCACTATGACTACGCCATGCAGACGCTGGCGATCATCTTCGTCTGCGCGTTCATCTGCGTGATTCTGGGGGCGCCGCTCGGCATCGCCATGGCGCGCAGCGACCGGCTGCGCCGCGCGGTGATCCCGGTGCTCGACATGCTCCAGACCCTGCCGCCGTTCGTCTATCTGATCCCGCTGATCTTCCTGTTCAGCGTCACCGAGCCAAAGCTCTACGGCATCGCGATCATCCTCTACGCCATCGTGCCGGTGGTGCGGCTGACCGACCTCGGCATCCGGCTGGTGGAGCCGGAGGTGCTGGAGGCAGCGGACGCGTTCGGCATGACCGACCGGCAGAAGCTGTGGGGCGTGCAGGTGCCGCTGGCGCTGCCCAACATCATGGCCGGCGTGAACCAGACCATCATGATGTCGCTGGCGATGGTGGTGATCGCCTCGCTGGTCTCGGCGCCCGGTCTGGGCGTGCTGGTGCTGCGCGGCATCCGCAACCTCGAGCTTGGCGTGGGGCTGGTGGCGGGTCTCGGCATCGTGGTGCTGGCCATCCTGCTCGACCGCGTCACCAAGGCGGCGCTGCAGCGCGTGAACGCGGCGCGGAAGGAATGAATGCATGAAAGACGCAACCCCCCGGGCGCCGGTCAAGATCGCCATCCGCCACCTCTACAAGATCTTCGGCCCCGACCCGCTCGGCGCGCTCGAAAAGGTGCGCGGCGGCGTGGACAAGGCGACGCTGCAAGCCGAATACGGCCATGTGCTGGGCCTGAGCGACGTCAATATCGCCATGCGCGCGGGCGAGATCACCGTGGTCATGGGCCTGTCGGGATCGGGCAAGTCCACGCTGATCCGTCACATCAACCGGCTGATCGAGCCGACGGCGGGCGAGATCGACATCGACGGCGACGACGTGCTGACCGCCTCCCCCGCGCAACTGCGCCAGCTTCGCCGCGAGCGCATGTCGATGGTGTTCCAGAAATTCGCGCTGATGCCGCACCGCACGGTGCTGGAGAACGCCGCGACCGCGCTGGCCGTGCGCGGCCTCTCCCGCGCCAAACAGGCGGCGGAGGCGACGAAATGGCTCAACCGGGTCGGCCTCGAGGGCTATGGCGAAAGCTATCCCCACGAGCTCTCCGGCGGGATGCAGCAGCGGGTGGGCCTTGCGCGCGCGCTGACCTCGAACGCCGAGATCATGCTGATGGACGAGGCGTTCTCCGCGCTCGACCCGCTGATCCGCACCGACATGCAGAACCTTTTGCTCGACATCCAGCGCGAGCTTGGCAAAACCATCGTGTTCATCTCCCACGATCTCGACGAGGCGCTCAAGCTCGCCGACCATCTGGTGATCCTGAAGGATGGGCGGATCGTGCAGCAGGGAGAACCGCAGCGCATCCTGCTGCGCCCCAACGACCCCTATATCGTGAACTTCATCAGCGACATCAATCGCGCCCGGGTGCTGCGCGTGCGCTCGATCATGCGCGACCCCGGCGCGGCGAAGGTCACCGAACCCGACAGCGTCGATCACAACGCGACGCTGGAGGACGTGATCTGCCTGTCCGAAGGCGACACCGCCAAGAACTACACCGTGACGCGCGACGGCGCGGCGGTGGGAGTTCTGGTGATGAAGGATCTCGTGCGCGCGCTGGTGCGCACCGAGCCCGCCGAGGAGGAGACCCCGACGGCCGAGGCGACGGCGGCGCAATAGGCGCGGTTGCGCGGACCGGGTCCGGCCCCGGCCGGACCCGCCCTTCACGCAAATGAGACTTGACGTTAACGTAAGCGGAAGGCAATGTCGTGGCCATGACCCAGAACGCCGCTCCGCACACGACCTCGACCATCGGCGCGATGTGCGCCGCCTTCGACGTCACCCCCCGCACCTTGCGTTTTTATGAAGCGAAGGGCCTGCTGCAGCCGATCCGCGAGGGCCAGAAGCGACTGTTCACCGCGCGCGACCGCGCGCGGCTGAAGCTGATCCTGCGCGGCAAGCGCTTCGGCTTCAGCCTGGTCGAGATCCGCGAACTGCTGGAGCTCTACGACGCGGGCGACGGCCAGGTGCGCCAGCTCTCCGCGACCATGGAGCGCGCCAGCCATCGCATCGGGGTCATGCGCGCCCAGCGCGACGAACTGGACGAGGCCATCGCCGAGATGGAGGCCCAGATCGCGCTGGTCGAGCGGATGCTGGCCGATCGCACCCGCGCCGCCGCTGCGGAATAACCGCCCTTCCCCGTCAGAACCGACAGGACAGACCATGCCCAGCTACACCCCGCCCCTGCGTGAGTTGCGCTTCGTGCTGCACGAGACGCTGAAGATCGACCAGCGCCCCGAGATCGAGGGCTACGCCGACCTCACGCCCGACGTCACCGGCGCGATTCTGGAGGAGGCGGGCAAGGTGGCGGCCGATATCCTGATGCCGCTGAACGCCATCGGCGACCGGGGCTGCCGGCTCGAGAACGGCGTGGTGCGCGCGCCAGAGGGCTTTCAGGCGGGCGTCGACGCGCTGCGCGAGGGCGGCTGGCCGTCGCTGGAGTGCGACCCGGACTATGGCGGCCAGGGCCTGCCCAACGTGATCGCACTCAGCGTCGGCGAGATGCAGTCGGCGGCCAACATGGCGCTGATGATGTATAACGGCCTGACCCACGGCGCCTATTCCGCGCTGCGCCAGCACGGCGACGACGCGCAGAAGGCGACCTATCTGCCCAAGCTGACCTCCGGCGAATGGACCGGCACCATGAACCTGACCGAGCCGCATTGCGGCACCGATCTGGGGCTGCTGCGCACCAGGGCAGAACCGCAGGCCGACGGCTCCTACAAGCTGACCGGGCAGAAGATCTTCATCTCTGCGGGCGACCACGATCTGGCGGAAAACATCATCCATCTGGTGCTCGCCCGCGTCGCGGGGGCGCCGGAAGGGGTGAAGGGCATCTCGCTGTTCGTCTGCCCCAAGGTGCTGGTCAACGGGGACGGAACCCTTGGCGCGCGCAATGCGGTGTCCTGCGGCAAGCTCGAAGAGAAGATGGGCATCCACGGCAACGCGACCTGTGTGATGAATTATGACGGCGCGACCGCCTGGATGGTCGGCGAGCAGAACAAGGGCCTGCGCGCCATGTTCACCATGATGAACGAAGCGCGGATTCTGGTGGCGATGCAGGGGCTTGCGCAGGCGGCGGTCGCCTATCAGAACGCCGCCGCATACGCCAAGGATCGTCTGCAGGGCCGCGCCGTAACCGGAGCCGCCAACCCCGGCGGCCCCGCCGATCCGCTGATCGTGCACCCCGACGTGCGCCGCCTGCTGCTGGACCAGAAGGCGTGGATCGAGGGCGCGCGCGCCTTCATGCTGTTCGGCTCGACGCTGATCGACGCCGAGCACCGCCACGGCGACCCCGCCGAGCGCGAGAAGGCCGCCGACATGATCGCGCTGCTGATCCCGGTGCTGAAAGGCGTGCTGACCGACACCGGCTTCGACTGCGCGGTGAAGGCGCAGCAGGTGCTTGGCGGTCATGGCTATATCGCCGAATGGGGCATGGAGCAGTTCGTGCGCGACGCCCGCATCGCGATGATCTACGAGGGCGCCAACGGCGTGCAGGCGCTCGATCTGGTGGGCCGCAAGCTGGCGCTGAAGGGCGGCCAGCCGCTGATGGCGTATTTCGCGATGATCCGCGCCTTCATCAAGGAAAACGAGGGCCATGCGGCGCTGAAGGCCGACTTCCTCGACCCGCTCAAGGCCGCGTCGAAGGATCTTCAGGCGGCGGCGGAGTTCTTCATGGCGGAAGGGATGAAGAACCCCGACGCCGCGCTGGCCGGCTCCAGCGACTTCATGCACCTTTTCGGCCATGTCGCCATCGGCCACGCCTGGGCGATGATGGCGAGGGCGGCGCACGCGGCGGTTGACGCCGGGACCGACGAGGCCGACTTCTACGCCAACAAGCTGCGCACCGGGCGCTATTACATGAGCCGCCTCCTGCCCGAGACGGGCCTGAGGCTGGCGCGCATCCGCTCCGGCGCCGCGCCGGTGATGGACATGCCTGCGGAGGCTTTCTGATGCGTTTCGCGGATCGCCCGGCTATGATGGCGCGGTCCGTCGCTTCGCGGGGGACGTGCAATGCGGTGACGCCATGAACGCGCTGACCTTCGACACCCTCAAGGCCGCCCGCCGCCTGCGCGATGAGTTCGGCTTCGACGAACGTCAGGCGACCGGCATCGTCGAGACCTTCGCCGACGGCATGAGCCTCAGTCTCGATGCGCTGGCGACCAAGCAGGACCTTGCGGCGTTGCGCGCCGACATGAAGGCAGACATCGCCCTGCTGCGCGCCGACATGGCGGCGATGGAGAAACGCATGACCATCAAGCTCGGCGCCATGATCGCCGCCGCTGCGGGCTTTCTGGTCGTCGTCGACAAGCTGCTCTGACCCGCAGGCCACCACAGGAAATCACCATGACCGACGCCTACATCTTCGACGCCGTGCGCACGCCGCGCGGGCGCGGGCGCAAGGATGGCGCGCTGCACGAGGTCACCGCGCTGCGGCTGGCCGCGCTGACGCTTCAGGCGATCCGCGACCGCAACGGGATCGACACCGCGCTGGTCGAGGACGTTATCCTCGGCTGCGTGACGCCGGTGGGCGAGCAGGGCGGCGAGATCGCGCGCTCCGCCGCGCTCTACGCGGGCTATGACGAGCGCGCGCCGGGCCTGACCATCAACCGCTTCTGCGCCAGCGCCATGGAGGCGGTGAACCTCGCCGCCAACCAGATCAGGGGCGGCGCGGGGGAGCTCTATGTCGCGGGCGGCGTGGAGATGATGAGCCGGGTGCCGATGGGCTCGGACGGATTCGCCATCGGCGTCGATCCTTATCTGGCGATGGGGACGAACTTCGTGCCGCAAGGCATCTCCGCCGACCTGATCGCCACCAAATACGGCTTTTCCCGCGACGCCGTGGACGCCTACGCGGTGGAAAGCCAGCGCCGCGCCGCGCGGGCGTGGGACGAGGGCCGCTTCGACCGCTCGGTGATCGCGGTGCGCGACATCAACGGCGTGATGATCCTCGACCGCGACGAGCACATGCGCCCGGAGACCGACATGCAGACGCTGGGCGCGCTCAAGCCCGCGTTCCGCGACATGGGCGAGACCATGCCGGGTTTCGACGCCGTGGCGCTGCTGCGCTACCCGGAGGTCGAGCGCATCGACCATGTGCACCACGCGGGCAACTCCTCGGGCATCGTGGACGGCGCGTCGGCGGTGCTGGTCGGCTCGGCCGAGATGGGCGCGCGGCTGGGGCTGACGCCCCGCGCCCGCATCCGCGCCACCGCCCGCATCGGCACCGAGCCGACCATCATGCTGACCGGCCCGGTTCCCGTGACCGAAAAGATCCTCAAGGCGGCGGGGATGAGCAT
>CAZOZE010000106.1:0-12064 GCA_964584215.1 uncultured Rhodobacterales bacterium | reverse complement strand
GGGTGATGGCGGGCATCGTCGGCGCGGCGGGGCTGGCGCCGACGCTGGCGGCGGCGGCGCGCGGCGCGACCGTGGCGCTGGCCAACAAGGAATGTCTGGTGGCCGCCGGGCCGCTGTTCCTGCGCGCCATCGCCGAGGGCGGCGCCACGCTGATCCCGGTGGACAGCGAGCACAGCGCGATCTTTCAGGTGCTGGAGAAGACCGCGAAACCCGAGCGCATCATCCTCACCGCCTCGGGCGGGCCGTTTCGCGACTGGCCGCTGGAGCGCATGGCCGCAGCGACGCCGCAACAGGCGGTCGCGCATCCCAACTGGTCGATGGGCGCGCGGATCTCGATCGACAGCGCTTCGATGTTCAACAAGGCGCTGGAGATGATCGAGGCGAAATGGCTGTTCGCCGCCGCGTCCGGGCAGGTTGAGGTGGTGGTCCACCCGCAGTCGGTGATCCATTCGATGGTGGGTTACGCCGACGGCGCGGTGCTGGCGCAGCTCGGGCCGCCCGACATGCGCGGCGCGATCGGCTATGCGCTGAGCTGGCCGGGCAGGGCGGCGCTGCCGCTCGATCGGCTCGACTTCGCCGCCCTGGGACGGCTGGAGTTCTTCGCGCCGGACGAGACCCGCTTTCCCGCGCTGCGGCTGGCGCGCGGCGCGCTGGAGCGCGGCGGCGCGGCGGGCTGTGTGCTCAACGCCGCCAAGGAAACCGCGCTGACCGCCTTCATCGACGGAAAAATCGGCTTTCTTTCCATGGCGCACGTTGTCGAGGACGCCCTCGGCGCGCTACATGCTCACGGCGCGCCGCCGGCGCTTGAGGACGTGTTCGCCATCGACGCCGAGGCGCGGCGGGTGGCGGGCCGCCTTTGCGCGGCGCGGGCGGCCTGACGCCGCCAGCCCGAACGTCACAGGAGGCCCGATGGACCTGCTCGCCCAGATACCGCTGATCGGCCCGACGCTGGCGGTGGCCGTTCCCTTCATCCTGGTTCTGGCCATCGTCGTGTTCGTGCACGAATTCGGCCACTACATCGTCGGTCGCTGGTGCGGCATTGGCGCCGATGTGTTCTCGGTGGGGTTCGGCAGGGAGATCTATGGCTGGACCGACAGCCGGGGCACGCGCTGGCGCATCGCCGCGCTGCCGCTGGGCGGCTATGTCAAGTTCAGCGGCGACGCCGACGCCAGTTCGGCCAGCGCCGATCCGGACGCGCTGGCGCGGATGACCGACGCCGAGCGCGCGCGCAGCTTTCATCATGCGCCGCTCGGGCGGCGCGCGCTGACCGTGCTGGCCGGGCCGGTGGCGAATTTCATCCTCAGCGTCGTGATCTTCGCGCTGATGGCGCTGGGGCAGGGCCGCCCGCTCGACGCGCCGGTGATCGGCGCGATCGGCGACGACGTCAATCCGGAGTTCGCGCAGGCGCTGCGTCCCGGCGACCGGATCGACGCCGTGGACGGCGCCCCCGTCGCCGATTTCGCCGCGTTGCAGGCGGCGCTGCTGGCGGGTGACGGCGCGCCGCTTACCGTGACGGTGACGCGCGACGGCGCCGGGCGCACGGCCGAGGTGATTTTTCGCGCGCCCGCCAGGGTGGACGGCGTCAGCGCGGGCGGCGCGGCGGAGGCGGCGGGGGTGGCGCCCGGCGACGTGATCCTAGCGATAGACGGGGCGCCGATCGACGGCTTTGCGGCATTGCAGCGGCGCACCGCCGCGTCCGGCGGCGCGCCGATGACGCTGAGCATCCGGCGCGGCGATGACCTGCTGGCGCTGTCGCTGACGCCGCAAGTGACGCAGACCACCGATCCCGAAACCGGCGCGACGGTCTCACGCCCGATGCTGGGCATCCAGAAGCAGTCGAGCGAGATCCTGCCGGTGGTCGAGCCGGTCGGCCCGCTGGCGGCGCTGGGCTTCGGCGCCGAGCGGACGTGGGCGGTGATCGCGCTGTCGCTCAGCGGCATGGCCGAGGTCGTGACCGGCGCGCAGGACGCCAAGGACGTGCTCGGCGGCCCGATCCGCATCGCCGAGATCTCCGGCGAGGCGGCGGCGAGCGGGCTGGCGACCTTCGTCGGGCTGATCGCGGTGCTGTCGGCCTCCATCGGGCTGATCAACCTGTTCCCGATCCCGGTGCTCGACGGCGGGCATCTGATGTTCTACGCCATCGAGGGGGTGCGGGGGCGCCCGCTGCGCGAGCGCTGGCAGGAGATCGGCAACGGCATCGGCCTTGCGCTGGTTCTGTCGCTGATGATCTTTGCGACGTTCAACGACCTTGCGCGGCTCTAGCTGCGCAAGGGTCAACGATCTGACGCGGCTTTGACCGCGCCGCAGGGGAGAGCACGGATGATGACCGTACGCGGGCCGCACTTGCGCGCATGGCTGAGGCTCGTGCTGGTCGCCTGCGCGCTGTCGCTGGGCGGGCTGGCGGCGCCGCAGGGCGCGCTGGCGCAGACGCGCGCGCAACCGGGCGGCGTGGTGCGCCAGACCCTCGTGATCGGCAACCGGCGCATCGAGCCCGCGACGGTGATCTCTTATCTTGCGCTGGGCGTCGGCGATCCGATCAGCGACGCGGCGCTGAACGACTCGGTGCGGCGGCTGTTCGACACCGGCCTGTTCTCGGACGCTGCGGTGGCGGTGGACGGCGGCCAGCTCGTGGTGCGCGTGGCGGAGAACCCGACGATCAACCGCATCGCCTTCGAGGGCAACAGCGCGTTGTCGGACGAGGCGCTGCTGCCCAACATCTCCAGCCGCCCGCGCCGCGCCTTCACCCGCTCGCGCGCCGAGGCCGACGTGCAGGTGCTGACCGAGCTTTACCGCCGCGCCGGGCGCTATGGCACCACCATCGAACCGGTGATCATCGAACAGCCCGACAACCGCGTCGATCTGGTGTTCGAGATCGACGAAAGCGCCGTGACCGGGATCAACGCGATCAGCTTCGTCGGCAATGAGGTGTTCTCCGACCGCCGTCTGCGCAAGGTGATCGACACCACCGAGAGCGGCATCTTCTCGTTCGCGCTGACCTCCGATATCTACGATCCCGACAAGCTGGAGTTCGACAAGGAGCTGTTGCGCCGGTTCTACCTGTCGCGCGGCTATGCGGATTTCACCGTGCTGTCGGCGGTGGCGGAACTGGCGCCCGATCGCGAGGGGTTCTTCATCACCTTCACGGTTTCGGAGGGGCCGCTCTACGCCTTTGGCGATCAGAGCGTGGTGACCAGCGCGCCGGGCCTCGACCCCGCCGAGTTCGAGGCGCTGATCGTTGGAGAGCCGGGCGACCAGTACGACGCCGACATCGTCGAGCGCAACATCCAGCGGATGATCTTTCTCGCCGGACAGAAGGGCTTCGCTTTCGTCGATGTGCGTCCGCGCGCGGTGCGCGATCCGGAGGCGCTGAGCGTCGGCATCGTCTATGAGCTGGTCGAGGGCGCCCGGGTCTATGTCGAGCGGATCGACATCGAGGGCAACACCCGCACGCTCGACCGCGTGATCCGCCGCCAGTTCGACATCGTCGAAGGCGATGCGTTCAACAGCCGCGATGTCGAGAAGGCGCGCAACAAGATCCGCGCGCTCGGCTTTTTCTCGAAAGTGGACGTGGCGACCGAGCGCGGCGCCTCCGACGACCGCGCCAATATCCGGGTGAAGGTGGAGGAGCAGTCCACCGGATCGCTGACCCTCGGCCTCGGTTTCTCTACCCAGGACGGCCCGGTGGGCGAGATCAGCGTCACCGAGCGCAATTTCCTCGGCCGCGGCCAGTTCGTGCGCGCCCGTCTTGTGGTGGCGGGCGAGAGGCAGGTGGTCGATCTCACCTTCCGCGAACCGGCGTTCCTCGACCGCGATCTGGAGGCGGGCTTCAACGTCTACCTGCGCAAGCAGGACCGCAAGTCGGAGAGTTCGTTCAAGGAGACCAATATCGGCTTCGTGCCTTCGGTCGCCTTTCCGGTGTCGGAATTCGGGCGGCTGAGCCTGAACTATCGCATCAGCAGCGATGAAATTCGCGAGGTGGACGCCGCCGCTTCGCCGCTGATCAAGGTCGATGAGGGCACGGCGCTCACCTCGGCGGTCGGCTATCTCTACAGCTATGACGTGCGCAACGATCCGCTGGAGCCGACGTCGGGCTTCATCGCGTCCTTCGGGCAGGATTTCGCGGGCCTGGGCGGCGACTCGCAGTATGTGCGCACCAAGGCCAGCGTGCGCGGCTACCGTTCGCTGTTCAGCGAGGATGTGGTCGGCTCGATGACGCTGGAGGGCGGCAACATCACCACCTTCGGCGACGATCTGCGCATCACCGACCGGTTCTTTCTGGGCGGCGACGATTTCCGGGGCTTCGCGCGCGACGGCATCGGGCCGCGCGACCGGAACACCGACGACGCGCTGGGCGGCAACAACTATGTCGTGTTGCGCTCGGAGGTGACCTTCCCGCTGGGGCTGCCGGAGTCTTTCGGCATCACCGGCGGCGTGTTCGCCGACGTCGGCACGCTGTGGGATCTCGACCGGGTCTCGGCGGATGGAACCACGGTGGACGACGGCGCCAAACTGCGCGCCAGCGCGGGCGTGAGCCTGTTCTGGGACAGCGGCTTTGGTCCGTTGCGCATCAACCTCGCCACGCCGCTCGTGAAGGAAGATGGCGATGACACCGAGTTCTTCCGGCTCACGGCCGGCACGCGCTTCTAGGCTGGCGCTGGCGGCGCTGGTCGCGCTCTCGCTGGGCGCCGGGGCGGCGGGCGCGCAGCAGGCGGGCGCAGGGGCCGCCCCGACGCCGGTGCTGGTGGTGGACCTCGACCGCGCGCTGCGCGAAAGCGCCGCCGCCGTGGCGCAGCGGGAGCGCGAGGCGGCCGAGCGCCGGGCGCTGCGCGAAAAGCTCGACGGCATGAAGCGCGCCCTCGAGGAGGAGGAGGCGGAGATGGTCGTCCTGCGCGACACGCTCCCCAGGGAGGCGTTCGACAAGCGTGTGGAGGATTTCGATCAGCGGGTGCGCACGGCGCGGCGCGTGGCGCAGGAGGAGGCGGCGGCCCTGCAGGCGCGCATCGCCGCCGCCCAGACCGCGCTGCGCGCGGCGGCGCAGCCGCTGATGGAGGCGCTGATGCGCGAGCGCGGCGCGGTGCTGGTGATCGACCGCAACACCGCGCTGGCGGTGGCGCCCGCGTTCGACGCCACCGACGCGCTGATCGCGCGGCTGGACGCGGCGCGCCCCGCGCTGACGCCGCCGCCGCAGCGGTGAAGCGTCGCGCCGCGGGCCGCGCATCGCCTTGACCCGCCGCCGGGTGATTTGCTCTAAGAGATTGGCCATGGGCGAGGATTTGCGATGACCGTTGAAACCACCGACTCCGAGGGCGGCGTCGCCGACCTTGCGCGCATCAAGCGCATGATCCCGCACCGCGATCCGTTCCTGCTGATCGACCGGGTGCGCGCGATCCGCAAAGGCGAGAGCGCGGTGGGCGAAAAGCAGATCACGCCGCAAGAGCCATATTTCGCAGGCCATTTCCCCGGCGAGCCGATCATGCCCGGCGTGCTGATGATCGAGGCGCTGGCGCAGACGGCGGGCGTTCTGGTGGTCGATACGCTGGGGATGGAGGACCAGAACCTGCTGGTCTATTTCATGTCCATCGACAAGACCCGCTTCCGCCGCCTGGTGCGCCCCGGCGACCTGCTGGCGTTCCATGTGCGGGTGCTGCGCGGGCGCGGCAAGGTGTGGAAGTTCTGGGGCGAGGCGAAGGTGGGCGACGAGATCGCCGCGGAGGCCGAGTATTCCGCGATGATCGTCACCCCCGACGACCGCCGCCGCCCGGGCGCCGGCGCGTGAGCGCCGGGGTCCACCCCGCCGCCATCGTCGATCCCGCCGCGCGGCTGGGCTCGGATGTGCGCATCGGCCCGTTCTGCGTGGTGGGGCCGGAGGCGCGCCTCGGCGACGGCGTGGTTCTGGAGAGCCATGTGGCGGTGGCGGGCGACACGCGCATCGGCGCGCGCACGCGGGTCTGGCCGTTCGCCTCGCTGGGCCATCAGCCGCAGGACCTGAAGTTTCGCGGCGAGCGCACGCGGCTGGAGATCGGCGCCGACTGCATGATCCGCGAAGGCGTGACCATGAACCCCGGCACCGAGGGCGGCGGCGGGCTGACCCGCGTCGGCGACCGCGGCCTGTTCATGGTGGGCGTGCATGTCGGGCACGACTGTCTGGTGGGAAACGACGTGATCTTGGCCAACAACGCCACGCTGGGCGGCCATGTCGAGGTCGGCGATTTCGCGGTGCTGGGCGGCATCTGCGCAGTGCATCAGAAGGTGCGCATCGGCGCCGGCGCGATGGTCGGCGGCATGACCGGGGTCGAGAAGGACGTGATCCCCTACGGCTCGGTGATCGGCGACCGCGCCCGGCTGGCGGGGCTGAACCTTGTCGGCATGAAGCGGCGCGGCGTGGCGCGCGAGCAGATCAACGCCATCCGCGCCGCCTATCGCGCGATCTTCTTCGGCGCGGGCTCGCTGGCCGAACGCGCGGCGCTTGCGCTGGAGACCTTCGCCGACAGCCCCGGCGCGCTGGAGATCGCGGCGTTCATCGCAGGCCACAGCACGCGGTCTTTCTGCACGCCGGAGAGCGGGCAGGCGTGAGCGCCGCGCCGGATCGCGCCGCTCTGGATCACGCGGTCGTCGGGGTGATCGCGGGCGCCGGCGATCTGCCCCGGCTGATCGCGGAGGACCGGCGCGCGCGGGGCCTGCGCTATCTCATTTGCGCCTTCGAGGGCGACGCGCCGCCCTGGCTTGGCGATCATCCCCATGCGGTGGTGCGCGCGGAGAAGCCCGGCGCCCTGCTGGCGGCGCTGCGCCGGGCGGGCGTGGAGACGGTGGTGTTCGCGGGCGCCATGGCGCGGCCGAAGCTCAGCCCGCTGGCGTTCGACCTCACCGCCGTCCGGCTCGCGCCGCGCATCCTGCCGCTGCTGCGGCAGGGCGACGACGCGCTGCTGCGCGGTCTGGCCGGGGTGCTGGAGGCGGAGGGATTCCGGCTGACAGGCGCGCATGAAGTGCTGTCGGGGCTGCTGGCGCCGCCGGGCGAGTTCGCCGCGCGCCGGGCCGACGATCGGGACCGCGCCGACATCGCCCGCGCCGCCGACCTGGTCGCGGGGCTGGGGGCGATGGATGTCGGTCAGGCGGCGGTTGTCGCGGGCGGCGTGTGTCTGGGGCTGGAGAGCATCCAGGGCACCGACGCGCTGCTGGCCTTCGCGGGCGCGACGCCGCAGCGCCTGCGCCCGCGCCCCGGCGTGCTCTACAAGGCGCCGAAACCGGGGCAGGACTGGCGCGCGGACCTGCCCGCCATCGGGCCGCAGACGCTGCGCGCCGCAGCCGCCGCCGGTCTGGCGGGGGTGGCGGTGCGCGCAGGCGGCGTGCTGGTGCTGGGGCTGGAGGCGACGCGGGCCGAGGCGGACGCGGCGGGGCTGTTCCTGCACGGATGGCCGGAATGACCGCCGCGCCGCTGCTGTATCTGGCGGCGGGCGAGCCGTCGGGCGACGTGCTGGGCGCCGCGCTGATGGCGGCCTTGCGCGCCGAGACCGGCGGCGCCGCGCGGTTCATCGGCGTCGGCGGCCCGGCGATGGCCGCCGAAGGCCTCGACAGCCTGTTCGCGCAGGACGAGCTGGCGGTGATGGGACTGGTCGAGGTGCTGCCGCGCCTGCCGCGCCTGCTGCGCCGCATCCGCGAGACCGCCGACGCCTGCCTCGCAGCGCGGCCCGCCGCGCTCATCACCATCGACAGCCCCGGATATGGCCTGCGCGTCGCGCGCCGCGTGCGCGCCGCCGATCCGGCGATCCGCACCATCCACTATGTGGCGCCCTCGGTGTGGGCGTGGCGGCCCGGGCGCGCGAAAAAGATGGCGCGCCATGTCGATCACCTGCTGGCGCTGCTGCCGTTCGAGCCGCCCTATTTCACCGCGCACGGCATGACCTGCGATTTCGTCGGCCACCCCGCCGCCGCCCGCCCCCGCGCAGGCGACGCGGAGATCGCCGCGCTGCGGGCGTCGCTGGCGATCCCGCCGCAGGCGCCGGTGCTGCTGGCGCTGCCCGGCAGCCGGATGGGCGAGGTGCGCCGCCACTGCGTGCCGTTCGGCGATGTTGTCGCGCTGCTGGGCCGGCGCCTGCCGGGGTTGCGGGTGATCCTGCCCACGGTCGGCGCGGTGGCCGACGCGGTGCGGGCGCTGACGGAGACCTGGCCGATCCGGCCGGACATTCTCGACCCGCGCGGCCTGCCGCACGATGCCGCCGAGGCGCGCAAATGGGCCGCGTTCGCCGCCGCCGACGCGGCGCTGGCGGCCTCCGGCACGGTGACGCTGGAGCTGGCGGCGGCGGGAACGCCGATGGTGGCGGCCTATCGCACGCATCCGCTGACGGCGCAGATCGTGCGGCGGCTGGTGCGGGTCGAGACGGCGAATCTGGTCAATCTGGTCGCCGGAGCGCGCGTCGTGCCCGAGTTCCTTCAGGAATACTTCAAGCCCCTCGCGGTGGCCGACGCGCTGACGCCGCTGTTCGGACCGACGCCGGAGCGCGCCGCGCAGGCCGCCGCCGCAGCGAAAGTGCTTGCCGCGCTGGGCGCGCAGGGGCCGCCGCCCGCGCTGCGCGCCGCGCGTTCGGTGCTGGCGGCGCTTGACAGACCCCCGCGCCGTCTTTAACACCCGCGCATCCCGGCGGTGACGTGAGTCTCCGCCCGGGTGGCAGCTTTGGCATTGGCGCGCATGATCCGGGCATCCAGCCCCGATCCTCTGGGAGCCGCCGCGACGGGGGACGCCTCCGCTTCGCGGCGCTTGTCGCGTTTTCGCCCGAGCGCCAACGGGAAAAATTGTGAGGGTAGGCGCCCTATGCCGACGATCCAGCAACTGATCCGGAAGCCCCGGCAGCCGCGCGTCAAGCGCAGCAAGTCCACGCATCTCGAGGCCTGCCCGCAAAAGCGCGGCGTCTGCACGCGCGTCTATACGACGACGCCGAAGAAGCCGAACTCGGCGCTGCGCAAGGTCGCCAAGGTGCGGCTGACCAACGGCTTCGAGGTGATCAGCTACATTCCCGGCGAGGGACACAACCTTCAGGAGCACTCGGTGGTCCTGATCCGCGGCGGCCGCGTCAAGGATCTTCCCGGCGTGCGCTACCACATTCTGCGCGGCGTGCTCGACACCCAGGGCGTGAAGAACCGCAAGCAGCGCCGCTCGAAATACGGGGCCAAGCGCCCGAAATGACCTATGCCGCCGCCCTCGCGCCGGTTCTGGCGCTCGCCTCCGGCCCCGCGCTCGCCGATTTCGGAGCGATTGCGTATTCCGCCCAGACCGGCGGCTACGGGATCGGCTGGAAGGCGGCGGCGCGCGCGGGGGCTGAGCGCGACGCGATGGCGGCGTGCGCGGGATACGGGGCGGGCTGCGCGGTGACGCTGGCGTTCGAGAACGCCTGCGGCGCGCTGGCGACGGGCAGGACCGGCGCCGCTACCGCCGCCGCGCCGCGTCTGAGGGACGCCGAGACCAAGGCGCGCGCCGCGTGCCGCAAACTGGATGCCGAGGGTTGCGAGATAGAAGTCAGCTTCTGCTCGAACCGCTGAGACCAAGGCTTTAGGAGACGCCTGAGATGTCGCGACGTCATAGCGCTGAGAAACGGGAAGTGCTGCCGGACGCCAAGTATGGCGACCGCACGCTGACCAAGTTCATGAACAACCTGATGCACGACGGCAAGAAGTCCGCCGCCGAGAGCATCGTCTATGGCGCGCTGGTCCGGGTCGAGGGGCGTTTGCGCCGCGTGCCTGTGGAAGTGTTTCACGAGGCGCTTGAAAACATCAAGCCCTCCGTCGAGGTGCGCTCGCGCCGCGTCGGCGGCGCTACCTATCAGGTGCCGGTCGAAGTGCGCGCCGAACGCCGCGACGCGCTGGCGATCCGCTGGCTGATCGACGCCTCGCGCAAGCGCAACGAGAACACGATGGAAGAGCGTCTGGCCGCCGAACTGATGGACGCGGTCAACGGCCGCGGCGCTGCGGTCAAGAAGCGCGAAGACACCCACAAGATGGCCGACGCCAACAAGGCGTTCAGCCATTACCGCTGGTAACGTAATACGGACCTAGAGGACAAACCGATGGCCCGCGAATATCCGCTCGATCATTACCGCAACTTCGGCATCATGGCGCACATCGACGCCGGCAAGACGACGACGACCGAGCGCATCCTGTATTACACCGGCAAGAGCCACAAGATCGGCGAGGTGCACGACGGCGCCGCGACGATGGACTGGATGGAGCAGGAGCAGGAGCGGGGCATCACCATCACCTCGGCCGCGACCACCACGTTCTGGGAGCGCACCGAGGACGGCGTGTCGGCGCAGTCGCCGAAGTATCGCTTCAACATCATCGACACCCCCGGACACGTCGATTTCACCATCGAGGTGGAGCGTTCGCTCGCCGTGCTCGACGGCGCGGTGTGCCTGCTCGACGCCAACGCGGGCGTCGAGCCGCAGACCGAGACCGTGTGGCGTCAGGCCGACCGCTACAAGGTGCCGCGCATCGTCTATGTCAACAAGATGGACAAGATTGGCGCGGATTTCTTCAACTGCGTCAAGATGATCAAGGACCGCACCGGCGCCACGCCGCTGCCGATCCAGTGCCCGATCGGCGCCGAGACCGCGCTCGAGGGCTGCGTCGATCTGATCACCATGAAGGAGTGGGTCTGGCAGGGCGAGGACCTCGGCGCAAGCTGGGAGCTGCGCCCGATCCGCGCCGAACTGGCCGACAAGTGCGCCGAGATGCGCGCGACCATGATCGAACTCGCCGTCGAGCAGGACGACGAGGTGATGGAGAAGTATCTGGAGGGCGAGGAGCCCGACGTCGATACGCTGCGCAGCCTGATCCGCAAGGGCACCCTGGCGATGGCTTTCGTGCCGGTGCTGTGCGGCTCGTCCTTCAAGAACAAGGGCGTGCAGCCGATGCTGAACGGGGTGGTGGATTTTCTGCCCGGTCCGCTCGACGTGCCGCCCTACATGGGCTTTCTGCCCGGCGATGAGACCGAGACCCGCAACATCGCCCGCCACGCCGACGACGCCGAGCCGTTCTCGGGGCTGGCGTTCAAGATCATGAACGATCCGTTCGTGGGCAGCCTCACCTTCACCCGCATCTACTCGGGCGTGCTGAAGAAGGGCGACGCGGTGCTCAACGCCACGAAGGGCAAGCGTGAGCGTATCGGCCGCATGATGATGATGCACGCCATCAGCCGCGCCGAGATCGACGAGGCGTATGCGGGCGACATCATCGCGCTGGCGGGGCTGAAGGAGACCACCACCGGCGACACGCTGTGCGATCCCGCCAAGCCGGTCGTGCTGGAGACGATGACGTTCCCCGAGCCGGTGATCGAGATCGCGGTCGAGCCGAAGTCGAAGGCCGATCAGGAAAAGATGGGCATGGCGCTGGCGCGTCTGGCCGCCGAGGATCCCTCGTTCCGCGTCCACACCGACATCGAGTCGGGCCAGACGATCATGAAGGGCATGGGCGAGCTTCACCTCGACATTCTGGTGGACCGCATGAAGCGCGAGTTCAAGGTCGAGGCCAACATCGGCGCGCCGCAGGTGGCCTATCGCGAGACCATCAGCCGCACCGCAGAGATCGACTACACCCACAAGAAGCAGTCCGGCGGCTCGGGCCAGTTCGCGCGCATCAAGCTCGAGATCGCGCCGACCGAGCCGGGCGAGGGCTACAGCTTCGAGAGCCGCATCGTCGGCGGCGCGGTGCCGAAGGAGTATATCCCCGGCGTCGAGAAGGGCATCAAGTCGGTGATGGACAGCGGCCCGCTGGCCGGGTTCCCGGTGATCGACTTCAAGGTGGCGCTGGTGGACGGCGCCTACCACGACGTGGACAGCTCGGTGCTGGCGTTCGAGATCGCGGCCCGCGCCGCGATGCGCGATGGGCTTAAGAAGGCCGGCGCCAAACTGCTGGAGCCGATCATGAAGGTCGAGGTGGTGACGCCGGAGGAATACACCGGCGGCGTGATCGGCGATCTCACCGCGCGGCGCGGCCAGGTGCAGGGCCAGGACAGCCGCGGCAACGCCAACGTCATCACCGCGATGGCGCCGCTGGCGAACATGTTCGGCTATATCAA
>CAZOZE010000105.1:0-6717 GCA_964584215.1 uncultured Rhodobacterales bacterium | reverse complement strand
GTGCAGGCGCGCACCGCCGAGGTGGAGGCGGCGCTGGTGCGCCAGACCGCGACCGCCGACATCCTGCGCGTAATCAGCCAGTCGCCCGACGAGACCAAGCCCGTCTTCGACGCCATCGTGACGACTGCGGTGGGGCTGTTGGGCAGCGACATGACCTTCGTGATGCTGAGTGACGCCGACAGCTACGCCCCCGTCGCCGGCGCGACGCCCGACGGGCCGATCGGCGCGCTCGGGCCGGAGCGGCTTGCCATCGACCCGGCGCAGAACTTCCCTTCGCGCGCGCTGACGTCGCGGACGCATCTGCACTTGCCGGACTGGACCGCCATCGACCTCCCCGATCATGAAAGGCTGATCCACGAGAAATTCGGCATCGTCTGCGCGCTTTATGTGCCGATGCTGCGCGGCGCGGAGACCTTCGGGCTTCTGGTGTTCGCCCGGAAGGAACAGCGCGCCTATTCCGCCGACGAGATCGCGCTGGCGCATTCCTTCCGCGATCAGGCGGTGATCGCCATCGAGAACGTGCGCCTGTTCAAGGAGACGCAGAACGCTCTGGCGCGGCAGACCGCGAGCGCCGACATCCTGCGCGTCATCAGCCAGTCGCCCACGGATGTGCGGCCGGTGTTCAACCAGATCGTCCTCGCCGCGACCCGGCTGATCGCCTGCGACATGGCCGTCGCCCTGATCAAGGAGGGCGAGACGCTTTCGCAGATCGCCGTGGCGACCCAGAGGGACGGGCTGATCGAGAAGCCCAATGCGATCACCGTCAGGATCGACCCCGACGACAACCTGCCGTCGCAGGCCATCGTCTCGCGGCAGGTGCTGCACACCCCCGACTGGCTGGCCATCGACCTGCTGCCCATGGACAAGGCGGTGCAAGAGCGCGCCGGCATCCGCTCCAGCATCATGGTGCCGCTGCTGCGCGGCGAGGACTGCGCCGGGACGCTGAACGTCTTTCGCATGACCCCGCAGGCTTTCACGGACGAAGACATCGCCATCGTGCAGAGCTTCTGCGACCAGGCGGTGATCGCCATCGAGAACGTGCGCCTGTTCCGGGAGACGCAGGCGGCGCTGGTGCGCCAGACCGCCAGCGCCGACATCCTGCGTGTGATCAGCGAAGCGCAGACCGAAACCGCGCCGGTGTTCGAGGCGATCCTGAGCCGCGCGGCGGCGCTGTGCGACGCGCCGATGGTCAGCCTCAGCCTCGTCGATGAGGACCGCACGCATATCCGCTTCACGGCGCATGTGGGCGACGCGGTGCGGCATCTGAAGCTGGGCGAGAAGCTGTGGCCGCTCGATTCAGGCCTCGCGCCGACCGAGGCGATCCGCCTGAAGAAGCCCGTCCACATCCACGACCTGAAGGACACGGACCTCTACCGCGCCGGGGAACCCATGCGTCGCGCCAACGTGGACGAGGAAGGCATCCGCACCTTCCTAGCCATTCCGCTTGTCCGCAACGGCGAGGGGGTCGGCTGCCTCGCGCTCTACAGGCGATCGGTCAAGCCCTTCATCGCCGACGACATCGCATTGCTGGAGACTTTCGCCGATCAGGCGGTGATCGCCATCGAGAACGTGCGCCTGTTCCGGGAGACGCAGGCGGCGCTGGCGCGGCAGACCGCCAGCGCCAACATCCTGCGCGTCATCAGCCAGTCGCCCAACGACGTGCAGCCGGTGTTCGAGGAGATCGTCGGGGTCGCGGCGCAGCTCGTGAACTGCGATCTCGTCGGCGCCCTGGTGCGCGAGGGCGACGCGCTCACCGCCGTGGCGTCGGCGACGCCGGAGGGGCTGCGAGCCGACACGGTGAAGTCCGGCCTTCCGATCGACCCGGCCGGGAATTTCCCTTCGCGGGCGCTGCTCGAGAACCGGATGCTGCACATCGAGGACTGGCTGGACTACGACCTGCCGCCCCACGAGGTCGCCATCCAGCAGCGGCTCGGCGTCCGCTCGAGCCTCTCGGTCCCGCTGGCGCGGGGTGCGGAGCGGGCCGGCGTCCTGAACTTCATCCGCAAGGAGCAGCGGCCCTTCTCCCGCGAGGAGATCGACCTCGCGCAGTCCTTCGCCGACCAGGCGGTGATCGCCATCGAGAACGTGCGGCTGTTCCGCGAGGCGCAGGACGCCCGCGCGAGCGCCGAGCAGGCCAACGCGGCGAAAAGCGCCTTCCTCGCCACCATGAGCCACGAGATCCGCACGCCGATGAACGCCGTGATCGGCATGAGCGGGCTGCTGCTCGACACCGAGCTGAGCGCCGAACAGGCCGACTACGCCCGCACCATCCGCGACAGCGGCGACGCGCTGCTTGGCATCATCAACGAGATCCTCGACTTCTCCAAGATCGAGGCGGGCCAGATGGGGATCGAGAACCACCCCTTCGACCTGCGCGACTGTATCGAGAGCGCGCTCGACCTCGTCAGCGGGCGGGCGGCGCAGAAACGGCTCGACATCGCCTATCTGATGGCCGACGACGCGCCCCAAGCCGTCAGCGCCGACGCCACGCGGCTGCGCCAGATCCTGCTCAACCTGCTGTCCAACGCGGTCAAGTTCACGCCCTCGGGCGAGGTGGTGCTCAGCGTCTCGCAAACCCCGCGCGACGACGGCGCCATCGACCTGCATTTCGCGGTGCGCGACACCGGCATCGGGCTTACGCCGGAGGGCATGACCCGGCTGTTTCAGTCCTTCAGCCAGGCCGACAGCTCGACCACCCGCAAATATGGCGGCACCGGGCTGGGGCTGGCGATCTCGAAGCGGCTGGCCGAACTGATGGGCGGGACGATGACGGCGGAGAGCGACGGCGCCGACAAGGGATCGACCTTCCGCTTCTCGATCCGCGCCACGCCCGCGACCCTGCCCGAGGCCGAGGCGCGCCGCCTTGTCGGGCGACAGGACGAGATCGCGGACAAGCGCCTGCTGGTGGTGGACGACAACGCCACCAACCGCAAGATATTGTCGCTTCAGACGGCCAGATGGGGCGCCGAATGCGCCGCCTTCGAGACGCCGCAGGCGGCGCTGGATGCGCTGGCGCAGGGCGCGGCCTTTGATCTCGCCATCCTCGACATGCACATGCCCGGCATGGACGGCGTCATGCTGGCGCGGCGCATCCGCGCGGCGCGGCCCGGCCTGCCGATGATCCTGTTCAGCTCGCTGGGCCTGCGCGACGCCGAGGTCGAGGCGGGGCTTTTCGCGGCCTTCCTCGCCAAGCCGCTGCGCCAGTCGCAGCTTTTCGACACGCTGGCGACGCAGTTCGCCGCCGGGCCTGCGCCGCAGGCCCGGGCGCGCCCGCCCGACCGGCCCCGCGCCGACCCGGAGACGGCCCGCCGCCATCCGCTGCGCATCCTCGTGGCCGAGGACAACCTCGTGAACCAGAAACTGGCGCTGCGGCTGCTGCAACAGATGGGCTATCGCGCCGATCTCGCCAGCAACGGCGCCGAGGCGCTGGAAAGCGTGGCGCGGCAGACCTACGATCTGGTGCTGATGGACGTGCAGATGCCCGAGATGGACGGGCTGGAGGCGGCGCGGCGGATCACCGCGCAACACCCCGCAGGCGCGCGCCCGCGCATCGTCGCGATGACCGCAAACGCGATGCAGGGCGACCGCGAAATGTGTCTGGAGGCGGGAATGGACGACTATATCGCCAAGCCGATCCGGGCGGCGGCGCTGACCGCCGCGCTGCGCGCCACGCCCGCGCGCCGCAGGGCCGGCGCATGAGCGTGATCGACAAGGCGGCCTACGCCGAGTTGCGGGAGACCATGGGCGAAGATTTCGCCGCCGAACTGCTGGAGACCTTTCTGGCGGAGGCGCCGGGGATGCTGGACGATCTGCGCCAAGCTGCGGCGGCGGGCGACACGGAGGGCTTTCGCCGCGCGGCCCATTCGATCAAGTCCAACGCAAGCCTGTTCGGCGCGACCGCGCTGGCCGATCTGGCGCGCACGATCGAGCTGGGCGGCGCCGGGGCGGCCGCGCCCGACGACCTTTGCGCCGAATGCGCGCGGGCGGCGGCGGCGCTGCGGAGCCTTCTGGATGGCTGACGCGGGCGGGCGCATCCTGATCGCCGACGACAACAAGGTGAACCGCCTTCTGCTGGCGCGCAGCGTCGAGATGCTGGGCCATGGCGTCGCGCTGGCGGAGAACGGCAGGGCCGCGATGGAGCGGCTGGCCGGCGGCGGCTTCGATCTGCTGCTGCTCGACATCGAGATGCCGGAGATGGACGGTTTCGCGGTGCTGGCCGCCATCGACGCCGACCCCGACCTGCGCGGCCTGCCGGTGATCGTCACCTCCTCGGTCGAGGGGCTCGACAACATCGTGCGCTGCATCGAACTCGGGGCCGAAGACTATTTGCCAAAGCCGGTGAACCGGGTGCTGCTGCAGGCGCGGCTGACCTCTTGCCTTGAGAAAAAGCGCCTGCGCGACGAGCAGAAGGCGCTGCTGAGCCGTTTCGCCACCAGCGAGGTGGCGCGCGACCTGCGCGATCAGGGCTTCGCCATCGGCGGGCGGCGGCTGCGCGCCTCGGTGCTGTTTTGCGACATTCGCGGCTTCACGGCGCTGTCCGAGGATCAGCCGCCGGAGGCGACCATCGAGCTGCTGAACGCGTATTACGCGCTGATGTTCGACGCCATCGGCGGCCATGGCGGCATCGTCAGCCTGATGATCGGCGACGGGCTGATGGCGCTGTTCGGCGCGCCGCAACCGCTCGACAACCCGGCGCGGCAGGCTGTCGATGCGGCGCGGGAGATGCTGGAGATGATCGACGGCCTGAACGCCGAGCGGCGCGCCGCCGAGGCCCCCGCCCTGCGCATCGGCGTCGGCGTCGCCACCGGCGAGGTCGTCGCCGGCTATGCGGGCACGCAGGACCGCGCCTGCTACACCTGCATCGGCGCGACGGTGAACCTCGCCGCCCGGCTGGAGAGCCACACGAAATCGGTCGGCTGCGACATCCTGATCGACGCCGGAACCCGCGCCGGGCTGACCGGGGCGTATGACGTCGCCCCGCTCGGCGCGGTCGAATTCAAGGGGTTCTCGGCGCCGACCTGCGTATATTCCGTTCACTGAGGCGCAGACGCCGTCACCGGGCCTGGGACGCGGATCAAGAACCCCGGCGGCGCGGGATCCGCAACAGCTGGCCGCCGGTTGCGCCGGACACGCCGCGCGGTCGGGCGCTGCTTGACGGCGCGCGCGGGCGCGTGGAGGGTGCGCCCTTCCTCAAGGATGGTTTCCCCGATGCCCCTTTCCGGCAACCTGCGCGGCGCGCTGTGGATGCTCGCCTCGGTGGCGGGCGCCACCGGGATGACCGTGTTCGTGCGCCAGCTCACGCCCGAGCTGCACACCAGCATGATCGCCTTCCTGCGCAGCGTGGTGGGGCTGGCGTTCCTGGCGCCTCTGCTGCTGAAGGCCGACCCCGCCGCGCTGGTGCGGGTCAGCCGCCCGGGGCTTCATCTGGCGCGCGGCGCGCTGGTGGCGCTGGCGCTGAACCTGGGCTTCTATGCGATCTGGAAGCTGCCGGTGGCGACCGCGACCACGTTGTTCTTTCTCGCGCCGGTGTTCTCGACGCTGCTGGCGCCGCTGATGGTGGGCGAGCATGTCGGCGCGCGGCGCTGGGCGGCGGTGGCGGTCGGGTTTCTCGGCGCGCTGGTGGCGCTGCGGCCGGGGATGGCGCCGATCGACCTCGGCGCGCTGGCGGCGGTCGGCTCGTCGCTGTGCTTTGCGGTGGCGCTGCTGCTGGGCAAGACCGCCAGCGCGGCGGACGGCCCCAATTCGGTTTTCGTCACCACCGCGTTGCTGAGCGCGGCGCTGACGCTGCCGTTCGCGCTGTTGCAATGGCGGCTGCCGGGGCAGGCGTGGGTGTGGGGCGGGCTGCTGTTGCTGGCGGCGGCGTCCTCGCTGCGCGGCTACGCCGACATCCGAGCCTTCGCGGCGGGCGAGGCGAGCTTTGTGGCGCCGGTCTCCTACCTCCGCCTGCCCAGCGTGGCGCTGGCGGGGTGGCTGTTGTTCGGCGAGGCGGTGGACGGCTGGACCTGGGCCGGGGGAGCCATCGTCGCGGGCGCGGCGCTGTTCATCGCGCTGCGCGAGCGCACGCCCCGCGCCACCCGCGCCGCGCCGCCGCCGCTGGGCGGCTGAAGGCGGGGGATTCGCCGGGCGGACAGCCGGAAAGATCGCCGCCCGCGCCGCAATCTTTCGTTAACCGTCTGTTATTTCTAATCCTCGCCGCAAAACCTTCACTTGAAGTCGCGGCGAACAGTGCGTATGTGTCGCGGCATCAGGGTCACCGATCCCAACCCCGTCGTGGGGGGGCGCTAAGGGACCGCTGGGATTCGTCTGCTGGTAGGGGAGGCCGCCATGAACCGGGCGCACCTCTTCCGACTGGGGATGGACCTGGAGACAGGCGCCACCCACGAGGGAGAACACGCGATCGCCGATCGCGCGCAAAACATCTGTGATCGCGACGTCTTTGACGAGGCGCGCGAAGACCATTTCATACGACGCGACGGGCGCACCTTCGCCGGGACGCACCTCATCATCGAGGTGGTCAAGGGGGTGGGTATGGATGACGAGTTGCGCATCCAGCGCGCGTTCCGCGACTGCGTGGACGCCTGCGGCGCGACGCTGCTGCATATCCACACCCACAAGTTCTCGCCGCAGGGCGTGAGCGGGGTGGCGGTGCTGGCCGAGAGCCACATCAGCGTCCACACCTGGCCCGAGATCGGCTATGGCGCCTTCGACGTGTTCATG
>CAZOZE010000104.1:0-13718 GCA_964584215.1 uncultured Rhodobacterales bacterium | reverse complement strand
CATCGTGATCCCGCACGCCAAGGCGGGCGTCGCCACCGGCTGCGTGTTCACCTTCATGCTGGCGGCGGGCAGCTATGTGGCGCCGTCGCTGCTGGGGTCGCCCGGCAGCCGCTGGTTCACCGAGATCATCTACAACTGGTTTTTCGAGGGCGGCGACTGGAACCGGGGCGCGGCCTATGCGCTGGTGCTGCTGGTTCTGTGTCTGGCGGCGGTGCTGCTGACGCTGAAGCTGTTCCGCGTCAACCTCGCGGACGTGGCGAAGTGATGCGCGCGGCGCTGATCCCGCGCGCGCTGTTCGCGCTGTATCTGCTGGCGTTCTTTTTCTATCTGTTCGCGCCGCTGGCGATCATGGGCGCGGCGACCTTCAACGACAGCCGTTTTCCAACCGTCACGCCGTGGCGCGGGACGACGCTGAAATGGTTCGAGGAACTCTGGGCGGATCGCGCCATGTGGCGCGCGCTCGGCACGTCGATGATCGTGGCGGCGGGGGTGGTGGCGGTGGCGCTGCCTGCGGGCGCGGCGGCCGCTTTGGTGCTGACCAGCCTCAACGCGCGGGCGCGGGGGTTCATGTATGCGCTGATGGTGTCGCCGCTGCTGACGCCCGGCGTGGTGATCGGCATCGCGACGCTGGTGCTGTGGCGGCAACTGGGTGTGGGCGGCGGCGTCGTGCTGATCGTGCTGGCGCAATCCAGCTTCGTGATCGCCTATGTGATGCTGATGGTCGTCGCGCGGCTGCAGCGTTTCGACCGCGCGCAGGAGGAGGCGGCGCTGGGCCTCGGCGCCTCGAAATTCATGGTGTTTCGCCGCGTGCTGCTGCCGTTCCTGCGCCCCGCGCTGATCGCGGCGGGGTTCATCGCGTTCCTTCAGTCGGTCGAGAACTACAACACCACGCTGTTCGTGCGCGGGCTGGACACGCCGCTGACGGTGTATATCGCGACCAAGGTGCGCACCGGGCTGACGCCTGCGGTCAACGCGCTGGGGCTGATCCTGATCGTGGCCACGGTGCTGGGCGCCGCGGCGTTCGAGGTCGCGCGGCGCAGGCGGGCGCGCAACGAGGGGTGACGGCGCGCCCGCCGGGCGGGCGGCGTCATTCTTCGGCGGGAAAGCGCAGCGTCGCCACCAGCCCCGGCGCATTGTCGCCGAGCGTGATCGCGGCGCGGTGCATCTGCGCCACGGCGGCGACCAGCGCGAGGCCGAGGCCCGCGCCGCCGTCGCCCCGGCTCGGGTCGAGCTGGGTGAAGCGGGTCAGCACCCGGGCGCGCTCGTCCTGCGGCACGCCGGGGCCGTGGTCGGCGACGCTGAGGGTCGGGCGCCCGTCCTCGATCCGCGCGGACAGCGTGATCGCGTCGGCGCCTTTGGCGTGGATCAGCGCGTTGTCGATCAGGTTGCTGACCGCCTGCGCCAGAAGCTGCGGGTGGCCCTGCACGATCACGCCGTCCGCGGCCTCGCAGCGCATCTCCGCGCCGCGCTCCTCGGCGGCGGCGGCGTAGAGGTCGGCCATGTCGCGCGCCAGCGCGCCCATATCGACCGGCGCGAACTGATCGGCGCCGACGCCGGCCTCGACGCGCGAGATCTCAAGCAGCGCAGTGGAGGTCGCCAGCACGGTGTCCGCCTCGCCCAGCGCGCGCTCGATGCGGGCGCGGCGCGCGGCGGGCGCCATGCTCTCGTCCAGCGCCGCCTCCAGATGGCGGTTGAGGCGGCCCAGCGGGCTGCGGATGTCGTGCGCCAGGCTGTCGGTGACCATGCGCAGGTCGCGCACAAGGCTCGCGATGCGGTCGAGCATGGCGTTCAGCGTCTCGGCCAGCCGGTCGAACTCGTCGCCCGCGCCGCGCTGCGGCACGCGCTGGTCCAGCGCGCCGCCCATGATCCGCCGCGCCGCGCGGTCGATCTCGGCGATGCGCGACAGCACCAGCCGCGACAGCAGCCAGCCGGTGATCAGCGCCAGCGCGGCGGTCAGCGCCAGCGCCCAGACCAGCGCGCGGGTCAGCGTGCGGTCGAAAGCGGCGCGCGCCGCCACGTCGCGCCCCACCAGCAGCCGCTCGCCCCCCGCCAGCCGCAGCGCGGCGCCCGAGATCGTGGTCGGGGCGTCGGCGCCGACGCGGTAGAGCTGCAGCGTCAGCCAGCCCGACCCGGGCGGCGCATCTCCGGGCCAGCGCGTCAGGTTGCCCGCGATCCGCGCGCCGCCGGGCGTGGCCAGCAGATAGACCGCGTCGCGGCCCTCCGGCCGGGCGGGCGTCTGCTCCACCCGACGGGTGATCGCGCGCGCCAGCCCCGGCGCGCCGCCGCGCGCATAGTCGTCGGCCAGCCCGCGCAGCTCCGCCTCCACCACCTGCCGCGCCTCGGCGTCGATCACGCCGCCCGCCGTCCAGTAGACAAAGCCCAGCGCCAGCCCGGTCGAGAACGCGGCGGCCAGCAGATAGGCCGCGATCAACCGCGAGGTGGCGTTGCGCAGGATCGGACGCAGGAGGGGGCGCAGGAGGGGGCGCGGCACGGGGCTCAGCCCTCCGCGCTCATCATGTAGCCCGCGCCGCGCACGGTGCGGATCAGTTGCGGCTCGCCCTCCGCGTCGATCTTGCGGCGCAGGCGGCTGATATGCACGTCGATCACGTTGGTTCTGGGGTCGAAGCGATAGTCCCAGACCCCTTCAAGCAGCATGGTGCGCGTCACCACGCGGCCCTGTCTGCGCATCAGGAATTCGAGCATCTGGAACTCGCGCGGCTGAAGCTGCACCTTGCGCGCGCCGCGCGCCGCCTCCCGCGCGATCAGGTCGAGCGTGAGGTCGCCGCAGACAAGCTGCGTCTCGCTGGCGGGCGCGGCGTCGGCGGGGCGGCGCAGAACCGCCTCCAGCCGCGCCTCCAGCTCGGCGAAGGCGAACGGCTTCACCAGATAGTCGTCGGCGCCCGCGCGCAGGCCGCGCACCCGCTCATCGGTCGCGCTCATCGCGGTCAGCAGGATGGCGGGCGTCGCCACCCCCGCCGCGCGCGCCGATTTCAGCAGCGACAGCCCGTCGAGATCGGGCAGCATCCGGTCGAGCAGCAGCGCGTCGAAGCCGCCGCCGGTGGCCAGATACAGCCCCTCGCGGCCCGAGCCGGTGGTCTCCACCAGATAGCCCCCCTCGGTGAGGCCCTTGGCCAGATAGGCGCGGGTTTCGGCGTCGTCCTCGACGATCAGGATGCGGCGGGTCATGGTCTGCGTTCTCAGTGCTGGCGGACGAGCCGGGATCGTCGGCAATCTGTCATACATAATGCGCGCGGCCGGCGTCTCGATTGACGCCGGTCAAGGATTTGGCCGGGACGCGGGTCTCACGCCAGCGGCACGCCGATGAACAGCCGCGCCTCGCCGCGCGCGATCTGCACCAGCAGGGCGCGATCCGCCGCATCCGCCGCCGCCGCGAAGTCCTGCGGCGCGGCGACCGCCGTATCGCCGACGCGCAGGATCACGTCGCCGGGGCGCAAGCCCGCCGAGGCGGCGGCGCCGTCGGGATCGACCGCCGTCACCAGCACGCCGCCGACATCGGGCGCCAGCCCCGCCGCTGCGCGCGCCTCGCCGGTCAGCGGCGCCACGGTCGCGCCGAGCCGCGCGGACTCCGCGCTCGCGTCGGGGGTCGCGTCAGGGGTCGCGGTGGTGGTCGCGGCGGCGGTCTGCGGCGTCTCAAGCCGCCCCACGGTCATCTCCACCGTGACCTCGGCGCCGTCGCGCAGCACGTCCATCGCCACCGTCGCCCCGGCGCGCGCGGCGCCGACCAGCTTGGGCAGGTCGCGGCTTTGGTTCACCGGCGCGCCGTCGAACGACAGGATCACGTCGCCCGGCGCCAGACGCCCCTGCGCCGGCGCGCCCTCGACCAGATCGGCGACCAGCGCGCCGCGCGCGGCGTCCATGCCCAGCGCCTGCGCGATGTCGGGCGTCACGCTCTGGATCGACACGCCCAGCCAGCCGCGCTCCACCGCGCCATGCTCGCGCAGCTGCGCCACCACGTTCGAGACCACGTTGGACGGAATGGCGAAACCGACGCCCACCGAGCCGCCGCTGGGCGAGTAGATCGCGGTGTTCACCCCCACCACCTCACCGGCCATGTTGAACAGCGGCCCGCCGGAGTTGCCCCGGTTGATCGCCGCGTCGGTCTGGATGAAGTCCACATACGGCCCGGCGTTGATGTCGCGCGCCAGCGCCGAGACGATGCCCCGCGTCACCGTGCCGCCAAGGCCGAACGGGTTGCCGACCGCGATCACGTCCTCGCCCACGCGCAGCGCGTCGCTGTCGCCCAGCGTGACATGCGGCAGGCCGGAGGCGGAGACCTTGAGCAGCGCGAGGTCGGATTTCGGATCGGTCCCGACCACGGTCGCCTCAAGCGCGCGCGCGTCGGACAGCCGCACGGTGACGCGCGACGCGTCCTCGACGACATGGTTGTTGGTGATGATGTAGCCGTCGCTCTCCAGCACGAAGCCCGACCCCTGCGCTGCGGCGCGCGGGCCCTGATGCGGACCGCCGCGCGGGGCGTCTGGCGACGGCGTTCCGCCCGGCGGGCCGAAGCGGCGGAAGAACTCCTCGAACGGCGTGCCTTCGAAGGGCGAGCGCCCGAAGCGCCGCGTCTCCTGCGCGGTCGGCGTCTGCTCGGCGAGGATCGTCACCACGGCGGGGCTGACCTGTTCGACGAGGTCCGCGACCGCGCCGGGGCGCCCCTCGGCCTCGGCCTGTGGCGCCCAGACCAGCGCGCCCATCGCGAGCGCGCCAAAAGTCGCCATCGCAAGATTGCGCGCCGCGCCAGCGCGCGGCAGGTGGAAAACGGGTCTCTCGGTCATGGTGTCCTTCCCGGGTCCTGAAAGGGCGCTCCGGCGGGGGGGGAGCGCGATGGGTCGGAGATAGACACCCGCGATGAAATCCGGTTTGCCGCCGGATTAAAGATTTTTCATGGAGCGGGCGGGCGGCTTTGCGCTTGCTCAAGGCGGTGCGGCGTTGATCGGGGCGCGGAAAAAGGCATGGCGGCCGCGAAGACGCGCGCAGTTCAGCCGCAGTTTCGCCGACAGCGCGATGTGGCCGGGCGGCTTCAGGCGGGACTGGACCTGCTCCCGCTTCACCACGCCCGAAGAGCGCCCCGGCGCCGCCGCACGGGCTGACCGACGCGCCCTGTGCGATGCGTCACGTCGTCCGGCGCTTCTGAACGCGGGCCGCCGTTGCGCGGGCGTCGCGGGCGTTCTAAGGCTCCGCGTTGTGTAAGTTTCAATCATGCGACCAATCTAACAAGGAACGCCCGCCATGCTGCACGTCGATATTCCCGGTCCCGACGCCTATCGCCGCCTCGCCGCCGTGCGCGCCGACGCCTGCGTGTCGATCTATGTCGAGACCACGCCGCTGACCCAGCAAGCCGACGCCAGCCGCATCGCGTTCCAGAACCTCGCGCGCGACGCCATGGCGCAGCTTGAGGCGGCGGGCTTGGACAAGCGCCGCGCGCTGGCGCTGGCCGAGCATTTCGACGACATCGCCGAAGACGACGATTTCTGGGCCGTGCAGGCGCGCAGCCTTGCGGTGCTGGCCACGCCCGACAGCGTGCGCACCTTTCGCCTCGCCAACCGGCTCAGCGCGACGGTTCAGGTCTCCGACCGCTTCCACCTCAAGCCGCTGCTGCGCGCGATCACCTTTCCGCACGCGGGCCATGTGCTGGCGCTGTCGGAGAACGACGCGCGGCTGGTGGCGTTCTCCGCCGATGGCGCGCCGCAGGAGGTGCGGGTTCCCGGCATGCCGAAGGACGCCGCCAGCGCGGTGGGCAAGGCGTCGATCAACGACCGCTCGCATTCGCGCCGGATCGCGGGGTCCGAAGGCCAGAAGGTGCGGCTGCGCCAGTATGCGCGCGCCGTCGAGGCCGCGCTGCGGCCCGTGCTGCGCGGCGAGACCGCGCCGCTGATCCTGGCGTGCAACCCGCCGCTCGAGCAGATTTTCCGCTCGGTGTGCAGCTATCCCCATCTGCTGGCCGACGGCTTCCACGAGGCGACGGATCGCTCGACCCCGGCCGAACTCGCCGCCGCCGCGCGCCCGATCCTGGACGCCAGCTACGCCGCCGAGGTGGCCGACCTGCGCGCGCATTACGCCTCGCGGCTCGACCAGCGGCGCGCCACCACCGATGTCGCGCTGGCGGCGCGCGCGGCGGCGGCGGGCGCGGTCGAGGCGCTGATGGTGGACATGGACGCCGCCATCCCCGGCCTGATCGACGAGGCGACCGGCGAGGTGATGTTCGCCGAAGCCGAAGGCGCCGAGACCTATGGCGTCGTCGATCAGATCGCCACGCTGGCGCTGAACACGGGCGCGCGGGTGCTGGCGGTGCGTCAGCAGGACATCCCCGAAGGCGCGCAACTGGCCGCCGTGCTGCGCTACGCGATGTGACGCGTCGGCGCGGCCGGCGCCGCGCCGCGTCCAGCGCGCCGTCGCAGGAACGCGCGCCGCCCGGCCGCGCGCCGCTCAGCGGCACGGCGCCGTTCACCGTCGATGCGCGCAGACGGATCCCGCCGCGCGCCTCTGGCCGCCGACGCAGTATGAACAAACATTTAAATTGTCTCCTCAGACCGCCTATGCTACCCGACGAACCTGTGGCGTAGTGCACAACAATGTCGCTCTCGCAGATGAAATCATCACAACTTCGCCTGCAAAAGGCCGATAACAGACGAGGGCTTCATGCGTGATCGCAAAAGGCGCTGCGGCGGCGTGATCGGTCTTGCGGCGATGGCGCTGTCGCTGGCGGCCTGCGACGACGCGCCCGAGGCGGCCGCGCCCGAGCCGCGCCCGGTGAGGGTGGTCACGGTCGGCGCAAATGCGGCGGGCGAGACGCTGACGCTGTCGGGGCTGATCGAGGCGGAGACCGAAGCCGACCTCGCCTTCCGCATCGGTGGAAGGATGATCGAGCGGCTGGTCAGCGTCGGCGACGTGGTGGCGCCGGGGCAACTGGTGGCGCGGCTCGACAGCCAGGACGAGGAGAACGCCCTGCGCGGCGCGCGCGCCGCGCTGACGGCGGCGGAGGGTCAGCTTGTCGAGGCGCGCTCGAACTTCGAGCGCCAGAAGACGCTGCTTGAGCGCGGCTTCACCACCCGCCAGCGCTATGACGAGGCGCTCCAGACCCTCCAGACGCTTGAGGCCGCCGCCGATTCCGCCAAGGCGCAGCTTGAGATCGCGCGCAACCGCGTCGCAGACACCGAATTGCGCGCCGACGCCTCCGGCGTGGTCACCGCGCGCGGCGCCGAGCCGGGCGAGGTGGTCCAGCCGGGCCGGATGATCGCGCGCATCGCCCGCGACGACGGCCGCGACGCGGTGTTCGACGTGCCTGCGGCGGTGATCCAGTCGGCGCCGCGCAACCCCAAGGTGCGCGTCGCGCTCAGCATCGACCCCGGCGTGACGGCGGCGGGCAGGGTGCGCGAGATTGCGCCGCGCGCCGATCCGGTCACCGGCACGTTCCGCGTCAAGGTCGGGCTGGAGCAGCCGCCTGCGGCGATGCGGCTGGGCGCCACCGTCACCGGAACCGTGACGCTCGACGCAGGCGCGGGCGTGGTGATCCCGGCCAGCGCCCTGACGCGCGCCGAGGGCGCGCCTGCGGTGTGGATCGTCGATCCGGCCAGCGCCACCGTCTCGCTGCGCCCGGTCGAGCTGGCGCGCTTCGGCCCGGCGGAGGTGTCGGTCGCGCGCGGGCTTGAGATCGGCGACGTGGTGGTGACGGCGGGCGTTCAGGCGATCCTGCCCGGCCAGAAGGTGCGCCTGCTGGGCGACCCGTCATGATCGGGCCGAACCTTTCGGCCATCGCGATCCGCAGCCGGTCTCTCACGATCTATCTGATGATCGTGGCGGTGATCGCGGGCGTGAGCGCCTTTCTGGGGCTGGGCCGCGCCGAGGATCCGGTGTTCACCATCAAGACGATGGTCGTCTCCGCCGCCTGGCCCGGCGCCACCATGGACGACACCGTTTCGCAGGTGACCGAGCGCATCGAGCGCACCTTGCAGGAGGTGGACGGGCTGGACGTGGTGCGCAGCTACACCCGACCGGGCCGCACCACGATTTTCGTGGACATCGAGGGCGCCGTCACCTCCGCCGAGATCCCCGACAGATGGTATGACGTGCGCAAGCGGGTGGCCGACATCCGCCACACGCTGCCTGCGGGCGTGATCGGCCCGTTCTTCAACGACGATTTCGGCGACACCTTCGGCTTCATCTACGGCTTCACCGCCGACGGCTTCAGCCAGCGCGAATTGCGCGACGCGGTGGAAGGGGTGCGCTCGCAACTGCTGTTCCTGCCCGACGTCTCGAAGGTCGAGCTGGTCGGCGCGCAGGACGAGACGATCTATCTGGAGTTCGCGCCTGAGCGCATCGCCAGCCTCGGCCTCGACTATACGGCGGTGTTCGACGCGGTGGCGGCGCAGAACGCGGTCAGCCCGGCGGGGGTGATCCGCACCGATCAGGAGAACGTCTCGCTGCGCGTCTCCGGCGCCTTCGTCAGCGAGCGCGACCTGCTGGAGGTCAACATCCTCGTCGGCGAGCGCATGGTGCGCCTCGGAGACGTGGCCGCAGTGCGGCGCGGACTGGTCGATCCGCCGCAGCCGCTGTTCCGGGTCAATGGCGCGCCCGCCATCGGGCTGGCCATATCCATGGTGGACAGCGGCGACATTCTGGCGCTGGGCGCGCAGATCAAGGACGCCATGGCGCGGATCACGGCGGACCTGCCGCTGGGCATCGAGCCGGTGCTGGTCGCCGATCAGGCGGTGACGGTGGATGCGGCGATCGCCGATTTCACCACCTCGTTGTGGCAGGCGGTCGTGATCATCATCGCGGTGAGTTTCCTCAGCCTCGGCGCGCGGCCCGGCATGGTGGTGGCGATGGCGATCCCGCTGACGCTGGCGGTCGTGTTCGTGGTGATGGATCTGCTCGACATCGACCTGCAGCGCGTGTCGCTGGGCGCGCTGATCATCGCGCTGGGGCTGCTGGTGGACGACGCGATGACCACCGTGGACGCGATGATGCGCCGGATCGCTGCGGGCGACAGCAAGGAGAAGGCGGCGACTTTCGCCTACGCCAACCTCGCCGCGCCGATGCTGACCGGCGCGCTGATCACCATCGCGGGTTTCGTGCCGATCGGCTTCGCCGCCAGTTCGGCGGGCGAATACACGTTCTCGATCTTCGCGGTGGTGGGGATCGCGCTGATCGCGTCGTGGTTCGTGGCGGTGCTGTTCGCGCCGGTGATCGGCATGGCGATTCTGAAGATGCCGGAGGGCGGCGCGGCGGAGGCGCCGCCGGGGATCACCATGCGCGCCTATCGCGGCCTGCTGCAAACCGCGATCCGCTTCCGCTGGATCACCATCGTCGCCACGCTGGCGCTGTTCGGCGCCTCGCTCTGGGGGATGCGGCTGGTCGATCAGCAGTTCTTTCCCGCCTCCGACCGCACCGAATTGCTGGTCGATCTGACGCTGCAACAAAAGGCTTCGACGCGCGCGACCGAGGACGTGGTGGCGCGGCTCGACGCCATTCTTGCCCAAGACCCCGACGTGGAGCGCTGGAGCGCCTATGTCGGGCGCGGCGCGCTGCGGTTCTATCTGCCGCTCAACGTGCAGTTGCCCAACGACTTTTTCGGCCAGCATGTGATCGTGGCGAAGGACATCGCGGCGCGTGAGCGGCTGCAGGCCCGGCTTGAGACGCTGCTGGCCGAGCGGTTCCCCGGCGTCGTGGCGCGGGTGACGCCGCTGGAGCTTGGGCCGCCGGTGGGCTGGCCGCTGCAATGGCGCGTGGTCGGGCCGGACGTGGAGCGGGTCCGCACCGAGGCGATGAAGGTCGCCGGGGCGATGGCGACGCAGCCGGACGTGCGGCGGGTCAACTTCGACTGGATGGAGCCGGCGCGCCAGTTGCGCATCCAGGTCGATCAGGATCAGGCGCGTCGGCTGGGCTTCAGCAGCCGGGGCCTGTCGAACGTGATCGGCACGCTGACCTCGGGCGCCACGGTCACGCAACTGCGCGACGACATCTATCTGGTCAACGTGGTCGCGCGCGCCAGCGAGACGGACCGCATCGCGCTCGACACGCTCAGCGCCTTGCAGGTGCCGCTGCCCAACGGGCGCACCGTGGCGCTGAGCCAGTTCGCGACCTTCTCCTACGAACAGGAGCAGCCGCAGATCTGGCGGCGCGACCGACAGACCACGCTGACGGCGCGCGCCGACGTGGCGCCGGGGGTGCTGCCCGAAACCGTGGTCGCCGCGATTCAGCCGCAGATCGACGCGCTGAGCGCCGCGCTGCCGGTCGGCTATCGCATCGAGATCGGCGGCATCGCCGAGGAGAGCGCCGATTCGCGCGCCTCGGTGCTGGCGGTGGCGCCGCTGATGATGTTCCTGATGTTCACCTTCCTGATGATCCAGCTGCAAAGCTTTCAGCGGCTGGCGATGGTGACGCTGGTCATGCCGCTGGGCCTGATCGGCGTGGTCGGCGCGCTGCTGATTTCGTCCAGTCCGCTGGGCTTTGTCGCGATCCTCGGCGTTCTGGCGCTGCTGGGCATGATCGCCAAGAACGCGGTGATCCTGATCGTGCAGATCGAGAGCGACCGCGCCGCGGGGCTGGCGATGCGGGAGGCGGTGGTGGCGGCGGCGACCTCGCGCTTCCGGCCGATGATGCTCACGGCGATGTCCACCGTGCTGGGGCTGATCCCGATCGCGCCGACGGTGTTCTGGGGGCCGATGGCGTTCGCGATCATGGGCGGGCTGATGGTGGCGACGCTGCTGACGCTGGTGTTCCTGCCGGTGGTCTATGTGACGTGGTTCAGCCTGCGCGGCGAAGGCGGCCCCGCGCGGGGCGCAGCGGCGGCCTGACGCGATGGCCTATGCGCGGCTGTTCAGAGCCAGCGCGCTGGCGACGCTGGTGACGCCAGGCTTCGGGTCTTTCTGACCGCCGGGCCTGCGACAAGGCTTTTCTTTCAGCGCGCGAGCGGCGACGCTTTGCATGGCGCGCGCGCTGGCTCATGGGGATGGAGACGCAATGCCGATGGCGAAACGCGGGCGCTGGCTCGGGCGCGCTCTGACGGTGCTGGCGGCGTCGGGAGGCGCCTTGCCGGCGCTGGCCGGGGAGGCGGCGTCGCCCGGCGTGCTGACCTTCATTCTTGAGAACGACATCTTCGCAGGCTTTGACGAGCAATACACCAACGGCGCCTTTCTGCGCTATTCGCCTTCGCCCGACGCGCTGCCGCAATGGGCGCTGTTCGTGCGCGACCAGATGTCGGGGTTTGTGCAGGCGGACACCTGGCGCGTGACCTATGGCCTGGGGCAGGCGATGTTCGCCCCGAGCGACATCACCCTGCGCGATCCGCCGCTGGACGACCGTCCCTACGCGGGATATCTGTTCGGCACCGTGGCGTTGAGCGCCGACACCGGAACCCGGCTCGACACCGTGGCGCTCGACCTGGGCGTGGTCGGCCCGCCGTCGCTGGCGGAGCAGACGCAGAAGCTGGTGCACAGGTTCATTGGCGACGACCCCAAGGGCTGGGACACGCAACTGCCCACCGAGGTCGCGTTTCGCGTGGTCTATGAGCAGTCGCACAAGATCGGCGCCGCGCTGGGGCCGGAATTCTGGGGGCTGGAGGTGGACGCGATTCCGCAGGCGACGGTCGCGCTGGGCACGGTGGACACCTCTCTGTCCGGCGCGCTGACGCTGCGCGCGGGGCGCAGTCTCGACATGGACTATGGCCCGCCGCGCGTGCGCCGCTCGCTGGCGGGGTTCGCCGCAGTGGACAAGCAGGCGCCGGAGGGCTGGTATGTGTTCGTCAGCGCCGAGGGGCGGCTGGTGGGGCGCAACCTGTTTCTCGACGGCGCCACCTTTCGCGACAGCCGCAGCGTGGACAGCGAGACCTTCGTGCCCGAGCTGGCGGCGGGCGCGGCGCTTCGCCTGCGCGGGGCGATGCTGACCTACAGCCACGTGTTCCGCGCGCCCGAGTTCGAGACGCGCAACGGCTGGACGCAGTTCGGCTCGCTCTCGCTGCAGATCCCGTTCTGATGCGCGCGCGCATCCTGGTCCTGTCGCTGGGCGGCACCATCACCATGACGCCCGCAGCAGGCGGCGGCATCGCGCCGACGCTGGACGCGGGCGATCTGGTCGCCGCCGTGCCCGAACTGGCGGCTGTGGCCGACATCGAGGCGCGCGCGCCGCTGCGTCTGGCCAGCGCCTCGCTGACGCTGGCGCACATGATCGACGTGACGCGCGAAATTGCGGCGGCTTTCGCGCAAGGCTTCGACGGCGCCGTGGTGATCCAGGGCACCGACACCATCGAGGAGACAGCCTTCGCGCTCGATCTGCTGGCGGCGGGCGACAGGCCGGTGGTGGTGACCGGCGCCATGCGCGGCGCGGCGGCGCCCGGCGCGGATGGTCCCGCCAACCTGCTGGCGGCGGTGGCGGTGGCGGCGGCGCCGCAGGCGCGCGGCCTCGGCGCGCTGGTGGTTCTGAATGACGAGGTTCACGCCGCGCGCCATGTGCGCAAGGCCCACGCCGCGCTGCCCTCGGCCTTCGTCTCGCCGCTGACCGGGCCGCTGGGGATTGTCGCGGAGGGCGCCCCGCGGCTTTTCGCCCGTGTCGCGCGCGCGCCGGTGATGGCGACGGCTGTGGGCGCGCCGCCGCCGGTGGCCTTGCTCAAGATCGCGCTGGGCGACGACGGGCGGCTGCTGGGCGCGCTGGCGCCGCTTGGCTATCGCGGCGCGGTGATCGAGGGCGTCGGCGCCGGGCATGTCGCCGCCCCGGTCGCGCCGCTGCTGGGCGCGCTGGCGGCGGCGATGCCGGTGGTGCTGTGCGCGCGCACGCAGGCCTCGCCGGGCTTCACGCGCACCTACGGCTATCCGGGCGGCGAGATCGACCTGATCGCGCGCGGCGCGCTGCCCGGCGGCCATCTGGACGGGCCGAAGGCGCGGATGCTGCTGAGCCTCGCGCTCTGGTCGGGCGCCGACCCGGACGCGGCGTTCGCGTTTTACCGGGGGTGACGATGAAGGCTTCGCCGCGCGCCATTCCCGGCTATCTTCCCCCAGCGCGCGGCGCGCGATTCGAACCCGCAGGAGCATCGCCATGGCCGACCTCGTAGCCCTTGAGTTCGACGATCCCGAGACCGCCTTTCAGTTGCGCGCCGAACTGGTGAAATTCCAGAAGGAATACCTCATCAGCATGGAGGATGTGGTGGTCGTCACGCGCGACGACGACGGCAAGGTGAAGCTGCACCAGGCGGTCAACCTGACGGCGGCGGGCGCGGCGGGCGGCGCGCTGTGGGGCGCGCTGATCGGGATGCTGTTTCTCAACCCGCTGCTGGGCGCGGCGGTGGGCGCAGGCGCGGGCGCGCTGTCCGGCTCGTTCTCCGACTTCGGGATCGACGACAAGACGATGAAGGAGATGGGTGAGGGCCTGCCCAGCGGCGGCTCGGCGCTGTTCGTGCTGGTGCGCAAGGTGACCGGCGACAAGCTGCTGGAGCGGCTGGAGGCGTTTCGCGAAAAGGGCCGGGTGCTCACGACTTCTCTCAGCCATGAGCAGGAGGCGGCGCTGAAGGCGCTGTTCGAGAAGCAGGCGGGCTGAGCCGACGGCGGGCGCCGCCATGGAGAGCCGCTTTCGCGATCTGGTCTATGGCGTCGCGCTGACGCTGATGATCGGCTGGCTGCTGGTGATCGGCCGCAGCCTGTTCGTGCCGGTCGTCACCGCGATCCTGATCGTCTATGTCATCATCGGCCTGTCGCGGATGCTGG
>CAZOZE010000103.1:0-6319 GCA_964584215.1 uncultured Rhodobacterales bacterium | reverse complement strand
CCAGTTGTAGATGATCTCGGTGAACCAGCGGCTGCCGGGCGACCCCAGCAGCGACGGCGCCACATAGCTGCCCGCCGCCAGCATGAAGGTGAACACGCAGCCGGTGGCGACGCCCGCCTTGGCGTGCGGGATCACGATGCGCGCATGGATCCGCGCGGTGGAGGCGCCGAGGTCGCGCGCGGCCTCGATCTGCGCTTTCTCAAGGCTCTCGATGGCGTTGTAGATCGGGAAAAGCATGAACAGGATGTAGGCGTACACCATCCCCGCCAGCACGCCGCCGTCGCCGAACCAGCGCACCGGCGCGCGCAACAGCCCCAGCCCCATCAGCGCCTCATTGAGCGGACCGCGATAGGCGAGGATGATATACCACGCCAGCGTGCGCAGCACCTCGTTGATCCAGAACGGGATCGTCAGCGCGAGGATCGCCAGCGCCAGCTGGTTCGGCGTCGCCCGCTGCGCCAGCCAGAACGCCAGCGGATAGCACACGAGGAATGTGACGACCGTCACCAGCGCGCTGGCCCACACCGTCTTGAAAAAGATCGCCCGGTGCACCGGCTCGCCGGCCAGATAGGCGATGTTGTCCAGCGTCCATACGTCTTGCGGCCCGCCCGCCGCCGCAGGCGGCAGATTGGGGCGCAGCGCGAAGTCGATCATCATAAGGTTCGGCGCCAGCACCAGCCCCGCCAGCCACACCGCCACCAGCGCGGCGAACAGCGCGCCGAGACCGGCGCCGAAGCGGTGAAACAGCTCAGCCATGATCGGCCGGCCCCGGCAGCGCCACCGCCGCGCGCGGGTCGAAACGGAACCGCGCCTCCTCCCCCGGTTTTGGCGCGTCGGCCAGATGCGCGCCGGGCGTCGAGACCACCAGCGGCGCGCCATCGGCCCTGCGCGCGTGCAACAGCGCGAAGGCGCCCTCGAAGTCCAGCCGCTCGACCGTTGCGCGCACGGCGTTGGCGTCGCCCGGGTCCGCCCCTTCCAGGTCCGCCTCGCCCGCGCCCAGCGCCTCGGGCCGGACATAGAGCGTCGCTGCGGCGCCGCGCGTCAGCCCCGGCCCGGCGCGGCCCACCAGCCTGCCAAGCGGGGTGTCGAGCGCCGCCAGCCCCTCGCCCACATCGACGACGACGCCCTCGAAGGCGTTGTTCTCGCCCACGAACCCAGCCACGAACGGCGTCGCCGGATCGGCGTAGAGCACCTGCGGCGCCGCCACCTGCCGCACCACGCCCGCGCTCATCACCGCCACCCGGTCCGACATCGCCAGCGCCTCGGACTGGTCATGGGTGATGTAGATGAAGGTGACGCCGGTGCGCCGTTGCAGGCTGCGCAATTCGGCGCGCATGTGCTGGCGCAGCTTGAGATCGAGCGCAGACAGCGGCTCGTCGAGCAACAGCACCTCCGGCTCGACCGCCAGCGCGCGGGCGATGGCCACCCGCTGGCGCTGACCGCCCGACAATTCGCCCGGCGTCCGGTCGCCATAGCCCTCCAGCGCCACCAGCGCGAGCAACTCGTCGGCCTTCGCCCGGCGGGTCTTGCGGTCCACCCCGCGCGCCTCAAGGCCGAAGGCGATGTTGTCGCGCACGCTCATCAGCGGAAACAGCGCCAGCGACTGGAAGATCATCGCCGTGGGGCGCTGGTTCGGCCCCAGCCCCGCCATGTCGCGCCCGCCGATCTCGACACGGCCCTCGGTCGGTTCAAGAAACCCCGCGATCATGCGCAGGATGGTGGTCTTGCCGCAGCCCGAGGGGCCGAGGATCGAGAAGAACTCGCCGTCCGCCACAGTGAAGCTGACGCCGCTCACCGCGCGCGTGGCGCCAAAGGTCATGCCGACATCTATCAGCGCGACGGATCGCGACATGGGGATTTTTTCCATCGCAGGGGGGCGCGGCGGCCGTGCAGCCGCCGCGCGCCGGGCGTGTTCGGCGACCGCCCCGCCGGATCAGGCGGAGAGGAAGCGGTCCTGATACTCGTTGCGCCTGGCGACGAACCAGTTGTCCTGAATCGGCCACCACCACAGCAGGTCGAGCGCGTCACCGGGATAGGCGGCGGCGAAGAACGCCTTTGACTCGTCGCTCAGGTAAGCCTCGGCGCCGACCGCCGTGGTGTTGATCGAGGTGTGGCTGGCGTACATGGCGCCCGCCTCGGGCGTCAGGATCCAGTTGATGAAGGCGTAGGCCTGATCGACGTTGGCGGCCTTCGAGGGGATCGAGACCCCCTCCATCCACGCCAGCGCGCCTTCCTTCGGCGCGATATAGCCGATCGGCAGCCCCTCGCGGGCGAGGCCGGCGGCGGAGCTGTCCCAGGTCTGGCCGATGACGGCGCCGTTGACGCGGAAGGCGCCCTGCGCCTCGTTCTCGTTGGACCAGAACTGCGCGATGTTGGCCTTGCGCGCCACCGCCTCGGCGAGGATCACGTCGTAGTTGTCGATCATCTTGGCTTCGTCGGCGAAAACCTCGCGCATCGGATGCGGCAGCCTGCCCTCCGACTCGAGCCACAGGCCGAGACCGACGAGGCCGGAGTGGCCGCGCACGGTCGCCTTGCCCGCCATCTCGGGCTTCCAGATGTCGCCGTAGGAGGCGGTTCCATAGACCAGCGGCGCCTGCTCGCGGTCGAAGGCCAGCGCCTCGGTGCCCCAGTCGGTCGGCACCTGATAGCGCGCGTCGCCCACCACCGCGCCCATCGCGGCCGAGCCGCTGACCGCGCTGGCGATCGCCCGGTCCCACTCGACCTTGGTCTCGTCGATGGGCTGCACAAGGCCGAACTCGACATAGTTGGGCACGCGGTCAACCGACGGCCAGATGATGTCGAAGCCCGCGCCGTCGGTGGCGCGCAACTGGTTCAGCAACTCGTCATTGGTGCCGTAGGGCGTATAGACCGGCTTGATACCCGTGGCTTTTTCAAACGCGGCGAGCATGTCTTCCGAGAGATAGCCCGCCCAAGCGAAGATGTTGACCGTGCCGGAGGTCGCCTGCGCGTCGGCGCGGCGCGCGACAAAGGGCGAGGCGACGGCAAGCGTCGCGGTCGAGGCGGCGGCGCCGAGCAGCGCGCGGCGGCTGAAGGAAAGGTCGGGGGTCATGGCGCATCTCCTCGCAAGGCCGCTTCGTGACGGCCTGAGCTGGATACTGCGCCATTGCGACAGCCTCGTGAACCCCTTGCGCTCAGGCGCCCGCCTCCAGAACGCGCGCCTCGCTCTCCAGCATGATCGGGATGCCGTCGCGCACCGGGAACGCCAGCCCCGCCTTGCGCGAGATCAGCTCCGACGTCTGCGGCGCATATTCGAGCGTCCCGTGGGTGAGCGGGCAGACCAGGCTCTCCAGCATCCGCCGGTCGATCTGCGGCGCCGCGCGGGGCGCGCGGGGCGCATCGTCCTGCGTTTCCGGGCCGGTCATTGCAGCGACCCGCCCTCTTCGCCGCGCGAGGCGATGGCGAACTCCATCAGCGCGCAGATCGTCTCGCGCCGCTCGGCCAGGCGCGGCGCCTCCAGCAACGCCTGCTTCTCCTCCACCGCGAACGGGCACAGCATCGACAGCGAGTTGATCAGCATCTCCTCGTCCGCCTCCTCAAGGCTGCCCCAGTCGCTCGACAGCCGCGCCGCCTCGAAATAGCGCCGCAACAGGTCGAGGAACGCCGGGCGGTCGAAGCCCGGATCCTCGTCGTCGGCGACAAGATCGCGCTCGAACCCGGCCCAGTCGGCGCGCACGCGGCGATAGGGCGAGAAGCCCTCGATCTCCTCGCGCACGCGGAACCGGCAGACGCCGGTCAGCGCGATCAGGTAGCGGCCGTCCTCGGTTTCGGTAAGGCTGGTGATGCGGCCCGCGCAGCCGATGCGGCGCAGCGTCGACGGGCCGTCGCCGCGATTCTCCAGCGGCTGGATCATCCCGATCATGCGGTGATCGCTTTTGAGCGCATCGTCCAGCATCGCCAGATAGCGCGGCTCGAAGATGTTGAGCGGCAGCCGCGCGTGCGGCAGCATCAGCGCGCCGGGCAGCGGGAAAACCGCGAGGGTGTCGGGCAGGTCGGCGGGGGCGAATCGGCGCATCGTGCGTTCCTGCGTCATGCGAAGATCATCGAGGACAACCGCCGCCGCCCCTTCGCCGCCAACGGATCCTTCGGCCCGAGACTGTCGAAAATCTTGAAGAGCTGCGCCCGCGCGGCGCCGTCGTTCCACTCACGGTCACGGCGGAACAGCTCAAGCAGCTCCTCGACCGCGCCCTCGGCGTCCTTGCCCGCCAGCAGCGCCAGCGCCAGATCGAAGCGCGCCTGATGGTCGGCGGGGTCGGCGGCCAGTCGCGCGCGCAACTCCGCCGTCTCGCCAACCTCCGAGGTCGCCTCGGCGAGGTCGAGCTGGGCGCGCGCCGCCGTGATCGCGGCGTCGCCCGCCAGCTTTTGCGGCGCGCCGTCGAGGATCGCGCGCGCCTGGCCCGTGTCGCCCAGCGCCAGATGCGCCCGCGCCAGCCCGGCGATGGCGCGCGGCGTCTCCGGCGCTTCGCCCAGGATGGCGGCGAACACCTCGGTCGCGTCGGCCACCGCGCCCTCGTCCAGCATCGTCTCCGCCGCGTCGAGCGCCTCGGCCACCGGGTCGCCGCCCGGCCCCTGCGCCGCGACCCGGTCAACGAAGGCCTGCACCTCCGACGCCGTCAGCGCGCCCATGAAGCCGTCCACCGGCTGGCCGTTGACGAAGGCGAACACCGCCGGGATCGACTGCACCCGCAGCTGCGAGGCCACCATCTGGTTCTTGTCGATGTCGATCTTGACCAGCCGCGCGCGCCCGTTGGTCTTTTTCACCGCCGCTTCGAGCGCAGGCCCAAGCTGCTTGCACGGGCCGCACCACGGCGCCCAGAAATCGACGATCACCGCCGCGTCGCGCGAGGCTTCCACCACGTCCGCCATGAAGGTGGCGTCGGAGCCCTCGATCACCGCCGCAGCCGCCCCGACCTTTTCAGCCTTAGCCCCAAGTTCCAGCATCTTCCGACTCTCCCCGGCGCGCCGCGCGCGCCCTTGCGACCTCAACGCTACTTAGCGCGGCGAGACGCGATGTCGCAAACATCGCGCGTGTTATTTCCTGTCGAACGGGTTCTCGGTCTTGCGATAGTCGAAGCGGATCGGCACGCCCTCAAGCCCGAAGTCGCGCCGCAAGCCATTGACCAGAAAGCGGGTATAGCTTTCGGGCAGCGCCTCTGGCCGGTTGCAGAACGCGATGAAGCTGGGCGGGCGCGCCTTGACCTGCGTCATGTAGCGCAGCTTGATGCGCCGCCCGGCGGGCGCAGGAGGCGCGTGTTCGGCCACCCGGTCGGCCAGCCAGCGGTTGAGCCGCGCGGTGGCGATGCGGGTGTTCCACAGCCCGTGGACCTTGAGCACCGCCGCGCGCAGCTTGTCCAGCCCCTTGCCGGTGATCGCCGACACCGTGATCAGCGGCGCGCCCTTGAGCTGCGGCAGGTGCAGGTCGAACGCCGCGCGCAGTTCCTTGATGCGCGCGGTCTTGTCGGTCTCCAGATCCCACTTGTTGACCGCGACCACCACCGCGCGCCCCTCACGCTCCGCCAGATCGGCGAGCCGCAGGTCCTGGGTCTCGAAGCTGGAGCTGACGTCGAGCAGCAGCACCACGACTTCGGCAAAGCGCACCGCGCGCAGACCGTCGGAGACCGACATCTTCTCAAGCTTGGCGTGAATCCGCGCCTTCTTGCGCATCCCCGCCGTGTCGAAGATGCGGAAATTGCGGTCGCCCCAAGCGATGTCGAGGCCGATGGCGTCGCGGGTGATGCCCGCCTCCGGACCGGTCAGCAACCGCTCATCGCCCATAATCGTGTTGATCAGCGTGGACTTGCCCGCGTTGGGCCGCCCCACCACGGCAAGCTGGATCGGCCGCGCGGGGTCGTCCGTCGCCAGCGCGTCGGCGTCCTCGGGATCGCCCTGGTTCAGCAGGTCGGCGATCGGCTGGAGCGCGGCGTAGAGCGCCTCCATCCCCTCGCCGTGCTCCGCCGAGATCGGCAGCGGCTCGCCCAGCCCCAGGCTGTAGGCCTCCATGGCGCCCGACAGCCCGGCGCGGCCCTCGGCCTTGTTGGCGCCCAGGATGATCCGCCCGCCGCGGCGGCGCAGGATGTCGGCGAACACCTCGTCCTGCGGCGTGACGCCCGCGCGGGCGTCGATCACGAACAGCACCACGTCGGCCTCGTCCACCGCGCGGTCGGTGAGACGGCGCATCCGGCCCTGCAGCGACTCCGCGTCGGCCTCCTCCAGCCCGGCGGTGTCGATGGCGGTGAAGCGCAGGTCGCCCAGCCGCGCCTCGCCTTCGCGCAGGTCGCGGGTGACGCCGGGCTGATCGTCC
>CAZOZE010000102.1:0-4763 GCA_964584215.1 uncultured Rhodobacterales bacterium | reverse complement strand
ACCCTCTCCCCCGAGGGGGAGAGGGGGCGCTGGACGCGCTGACGGCGCCCGGCGCCGGAGCGGGGCGGCGCGCTGGACCGATGAGGCAAAACGCTGCGCGGGGCGCCAGCCCCCTCACCCCGACCCTCTCCCCCGAGGGGGCGAGGGGGCGCTGGACGCGATGACGGCGCCCAACGCGGGGCCGGTGCGCGGCTTGGCCGATATCGCCCCCTCTCCCGCCGGGGCGGGAGCGGGTCGGGGTGAGGGCGGGGCGCCCAGCCGCCCCGCCCATAGCCGCCCGGCCCCGCCTCTGTGTCGCCGAAAGTTACTTCAGCACGCCCTTCGCCTTCGCCGCATGCGCCGCGATGGCGTCCACCGGCAGCGGCGACAGCGCATCGCAAGGCGCCAGCCCCAACTGCCGCAACCGCGCGCGGACCTTGTCCATCTGCTCGGGCTTGTAGCCGCCGCCTTCGATCACCGACGACGCGAAGGCCGCAAATTCCGCCGCAGACCACCCCGCCTGATCCGACAATTCGGTGTGCACGAAGTCGAGACCGTAGAACGGATGGCCCTTGTTCTCGATCCGCCAGCCGACGTCACGCCTCCCCCTTTTTGTTGCCGACGCGCCGCATCCGACGCCCTCTGCGACGCATTGCTTGTCTGCGGCTGCGGAATCATCCGGGATGATGTCGCAGTCGCGGAAGCCAGGACGACGGCGCGCAGCCGCACGGGGTTGGCCGAAACGGATGCGTTCCCCTATATATGCAGGGTGGAGGTCGCGGTGATCGCGCGCCGGAGGAGCCGGATGAAATCGTTCAGGATGCTTGCTCTGGCGCCGCTGGCGCTGTTCGTCGGCTGCGGCGGCGCGGGCGAGACGATCCTCGCCGACCAGCCGCAGCCGATCAGCATCAACCGCTCGATGCAGTTCTCGGGCGGCCAGCAGTTCGTCGAGGTGATCGGCGCCCCGCCCGACGGCGCGCAGGCCGACGCGATCGCCGCCAGCCTGCGCGCGCCGCCCGATGTGGCCGAGACGCGCTATGTCGCGGTCGCGCCCGGCGGCGGCGGCGCGCGGCTGGTGCTTGAGTTCGGCGCCGTCACTGGCGGCCTGCACAGTTGCACCCGGCCCCGCAGCGGCGCCGCGAGCACGCTGGTGGTGACCGCGACGCTGTGTTCGGAACGTCGGAATATTCGCTCCGCCACGCTGCGCTCCGACGGCCTGAGCGGACCAGGTTCGCCGGGGTTCGAGGCCGCGATGGGGCGGCTGATGGGTGTGCTGCTGAGTCCGCAGCGCTGGCGCGCCAACAGCAGGAGCTGATCATGCGCAGAATCGCGATCGCATTCATGGCCTTGCTCGGCGGCTGCGCCGCGAGCGGCGGGCTGTTCGAGGAAAACATCGGCTTCGTCCAGGTCTTCTCCGGCTACACCAGAACCGGCTTCAGCGCCTTCGCGGCGTCCGGGCCGCTGGTGGAGATGCACGGCCCCCTGCCCGGCGGCGCCGACGCCGACACGGTCGCCGCCGCGCTCCGCCTGCCGCCGCGCTTTCCCCAGGCGCCGTTCCGCGCCGTCGCGCCGGGCGAGGCGCCGCGCAGCCAGCGCATCGTGCTGGTGTTCGGCGTGAACGGCGGGATCGACGCGGATCGGGTGTGCCGGGGCGCGGTCTCGCCCGGCGGCGTGACCGACGGGCTTGCGGTGGCGGCGGCCTATTGCACCGGAAGCCGCTCCGGCTCGACCGCCGCCCTGCATCACCAGCGCGCGCTGGCTCCGGACGATCCGGCGTTCACCGACGCCATGCGGCGGCTCTTCGACGCGATGGCGCCGATGCGCGACGAGAACGAGCGGTTCCGCAGCGACCGCTGCATTCCGCCAGGCTGCTGACGTGGCGCGCTGGCCGCGCGGGGCGGCGCTCATCGGCGCGCTCGCCGCGCTGGCGGGCTGCGACGACGGCACGGTGATAACCCGGGTGACGAATTTCGTCGGAGGGGGGCGCGACTATGTGATCCCCTTCGCCGCAGGGGGCCTGCCCACCGAAATCCACGGCGCGCCGTTCGCAGGCCTCGCAGCGGACGAGGTGGCGGCGAAGCTGCGGTTGCCGCCGTCTTTTCCCGCCGGCGTCCGGTTTCGCGCCGTCGCGCCCGGCGCCGAAACGGCCGGGCGGCTGGTGCTGGCCTTCAACCCCGAGGGTCCGCCGAACGGCATGGCGCTCTGCGCGCCGCCAGCCCCGCCGCGCCTCGCCCCGCCGCGCGAGACCGGCTTCGCCGTGACCGCGACCTTGTGCAACGGTGAGCGGGTGCTGACGACAGGGCATCTGGAAGCGCCAAAAACCCGCGCCGATGATCCGCAAGCGTTCTCTCACGCCATGACGCGGCTGTTCGCAGCGATGTTCGACGGCGATTCGCGCTGAGGGCGGGCGGTGAGGTTCGCGCCGCCCCGAGCCAGCGTTCCTGCGCGCACGCCAGATTCTGCTCCGGCGGCGGCGGCGGACGACGGGTCTGCGGCGCGCCGTCGTGCATGGACGCGATGGACGCCGCCGCCAGTGCATGAAACGGCGGGGCGAAACGCGGCTGCGTCCCCCCTTGGACGCTGAAGAACTAAGGAATCGCCAGCTTGCAGTGTCGGCAGGCCCGCTTCGGCGGCCACCGGTAGTTGTCGCGCCGCGCCCTCGTCATCCCGCCGTTCGGCTGGGGATCGGTCGGGGCGCGCAACCACATGACCGATGTTGACGTGCGGCTCAGGCCGCCGGTCGGGCATCACCCCGGAACGAGCCTCGAAAAAACTCTGCTGGCGAAGGGATCCTGTCCCCACGATCAGGCAAACCGCTCGACCTGCCTGACCCATGTCGCCGAGACGTCTGCCGTGGTGCGCGCGGCGACGGTCAGCCCATGAACCGGCGCGACCCTCTCACCCTGCCGGAAAAACAAGGTCGGGCGGCGTCCGTCACGCGCCGGCTACGGAGCCTCACGCCGCCGCCGCCTCGGGAAACAGCCCCAGCAGCCCCGCCTCGCTGGCCTCGGCCACGCCGCGCTCTGTCACCAGTCCGCTCACCAGCCGTGCGGGCGTCACGTCGAAGGCGGGGTTGGCGGCGGGGGAGCCGGGGGCTGTGACGCGAAAACTCTCCACGCCGTGCGCGCCCAGACCCTGCACCTCGGTCACTTCCTCGCCGCGCCGCTCCTCGATAGGGATCTCGGCCACGCCGTCGCGCACGGTCCAGTCGATGGTGGGCGAGGGCAGGCAGACGTAGAACGGCACGTTGTTGTCCTTCGCCGCCAGCGCCTTGAGATACGTCCCGATCTTGTTGCATACGTCGCCTGCGCGGGTGGTGCGGTCGGTGCCGACGAAGCAGAGGTCCACCTGGCCGTGCTGCATCAGGTGGCCGCCGGCGTTATCCACGATCACCGTGTGCGGCACGCCGTGCTGGCCCAGCTCCCAGGCCGTCAGGAACGCGCCCTGGTTGCGGGGGCGGGTCTCATCGACCCACACATGCACGTCAACGCCCTTGTCGTGCGCCTGATAGATCGGGCTGGTGGCGGTGCCCCAGTCGCAGGTCGCCAGCCACCCGGCGTTGCAATGGGTGAGGATGTTCACCCGTCCCTTGCGCGCCGCGACAGCCTCGATCAGCGGCAGGCCGTGGACGCCGATCATGCGGCACAGCTCCACGTCCTCGTCGGCGATGGCGCGGGCGCGCAGCCATGCGGCCTCGGCGCGGTCGCCGGGCGGCAGCGGGCGGAGGCGCGCGGCCACGTCGTCGATCGCCCAGCGCAGGTTGACCGCCGTGGGCCGGGCGCGAAACAGGCGGCCGTGGGCGGCCTCCAGATTGGCGTCGGAGGGATCCTCCCGCATCGCCAGCGCCAGCCCGTAAGCCGCCGTCGCGCCGATCAGCGGCGCGCCGCGCACCAGCATGTCGGCGATGGCGCGCACCGCTTCGGCCTCCGAGCGCAAGGGCGTCTCGGCAAAGGCGAACGGCAGGCGGGTCTGGTCGATGATGCGCACCGCGCCATCCGCCTCCCAGATCGGGCGATAGGGAATGCCGTTGACCTTCATGCGCGCCTCCATGGGTTGCGCGACGATCCTAGCGGGGCGGGACGCGCGGTTCAAATGCGCTGAAGCGCCGGTTGCGCGCGGCGCCCCTGCGCGCCTATCTGCTCCCCGCGCCGCCCGCGCGCCAGACCGGAGGACCGCCCGATGCGCGACGCGCTGCGCCAGTTCGTCCAGACCGCCCGCTTCCAGAACGCGATTCTGGCGGTGATCCTGATCAACGCGGTCGCGCTGGGGCTGGAGACGTCGGCGACCGCGATGGCCCACGCCGGGCGGCTGATCCTTGCGGTGGACGCCGCCTGTCTCAGCGTGTTCGTCGTCGAACTGGCGCTGAAGCTGATCGCCCATGGCTGGCGCTTTTTCCGCGCGCCGTGGAACCTGTTCGACACGGTTCTGGTCGGCGTGTCGCTGCTTCCCGCAACCGAGGGGATGACGGCGCTGCGCGCGCTCAGGGCGCTGCGCGTGCTGCGGGTGATCTCGGTGGCGCCGCGCCTGCGCCGGGTGGTGGAGGGCTTCGTGCGCGCGCTGCCGGGTATGGGGTCGGTGTTCCTGCTGCTGGCGATGATCTTCTATATCGCCTCGGTGATCGCCACGAAACTGTTCGCCGCCGATTTTCCCGAATGGTTCGGCACCATCGGCGCCTCGGCCTACACGCTGTTCCAGATCATGACGCTGGAGAGCTGGTCGATGGGCATCGTGCGCCCGGTGATGGCCCAGCACCCTTGGGCGTGGCTGTTCTTCGTGCCGTTCAT
>CAZOZE010000101.1:0-6720 GCA_964584215.1 uncultured Rhodobacterales bacterium | reverse complement strand
GCGCTGGCGGGGCGGCGGCGACGAAGCGCCGCTGGCGCTGGTCGGCAAGGGGGTGATCTTCGACACCGGCGGCGTCTCGATCAAGCCCGCCGCCGGCATGGAGGAGATGACCATGGACATGGGCGGCTCCGGCGTCGTGGCGGGGGTGATGCGCACGCTGGCGCTGCGCAAGGCGAAAGCCAACGTGGTCGGCGTGGTCGGGCTGGTCGAGAACATGCTCTCCGAGCGCGCCATGCGCCCCGGCGACATCCTGCGCTCGATGAAGGGCGACACAGTCGAGGTGATCAGCACCGACGCCGAGGGCCGCCTGGTGCTGTGCGACGCGCTGTGGTGGACGCAGGAGCATGTCAAGCCTCGCGCGATCATCGACTTCGCCACGCTGACCGGCGCGGTGATCGTCGCGCTCGGCCACCACAACGCCGGAATCATGGCCAGCGACGACGCGCTGGCCGACGACATCCTGAGCGCCTGCAAGGCGGTGGGCGAGGGGGCGTGGCGGCTGCCGCTGGGCGAGGCTTACGACAAGCAGATCAAGTCGCGGCTGGCCGACATGAAGAACGTCGGCGGGCGGCAGGCGGGCGCGATCACGGCGGCGCAGTTCCTCAAGCGATTCGTGCGCGACGACATGCCCTGGGCGCATATCGACATCGCCGGCGTGGCGCTGTCGCCCGCCGACACCGATTTCGCGCCGAAGGGGGCCACCGGCTGGGGCGTGCGCGCCATCGACCGGCTGATCGCCGACCGCTACGAGACATGACCGCCGCGCGCCCGCCGATTGCATTCGCGCCCCGCAGTCTTTAAGTCGCAAGGCCGATAGCGACGGGGGCGCGGGTGCGACACTACCTCGATTTCGAAAAGGGGCTGGCCGAGCTTGAGGGCAAGGCGGCGGAGCTGCGCGCGCTCGCCGCCAGAAACCCCGGCATGGATGTGGAGGCCGAGGCGGTCCAGCTCGACGCCAAGGCGCGCAAGCAGCTGACCGAGCTCTACGGCGCGCTCGACCCGTGGGCGAAATGCCAGATCGCCCGCCACCCCGACCGCCCGCACGCGCTGGCGTTCATCGACGCGCTGTTCACCGAGTTCACGCCGCTGGCGGGAGACCGGGGCTTTGCCGAGGACAAGGCCATCGTCGGCGGTCTGGCGCGGTTCAACGACCGACCGGTGATGGTGCTGGGCCACGAGAAGGGTCGCGACACCAAAAGCCGCATCGACCGCAATTTCGGCATGGCGCGGCCCGAGGGCTATCGCAAGGCGATCCGGCTGATGGGGCTGGCCGACCGCTTCGGCCTGCCGGTGATCACGCTGGTGGACACCCCCGGCGCCTATCCCGGCAAGGGCGCGGAGGAGCGCGGCCAGGCCGAGGCCATCGCGCGCGGCACCGAGGCGTGCCTCAGGCTGGGCGTGCCGATGGTGTCGGTGATCATCGGCGAGGGCGGGTCGGGCGGCGCCGTGGCGCTGGCCACCGCAAACCGTGTCGTGATGCTGGAGCACGCAGTCTATTCGGTGATCTCGCCCGAAGGCTGCGCCTCGATCCTGTGGAAGGACGCCGAAAAGATGCGCGAGGCCGCCGCCGCGCTGCGCCTGACCGCGCAGGATCTGCTCAAGCTGGAGGTGATCGACCGCATCGTGCCGGAACCGCTGGGCGGCGCCCAGCGCGCGCCGCTGGAGGCTGTCGCGGAGACCGGACGCGCCATCGCCGCGATGCTCGCCTCGCTCGACGGCCAGTCGCCCGCGCAGCTGCGCGCCGGGCGGCGCGCCAAGTTCCTCCAGATGGGGCGCAAGGCGCTGGGCTGAGCGGTTCAGGCGCTCAGGCGCGCCGCGTCGTCCGCCGCCTGCATCGGCGGCGTCAGCAGCAGGAACGACGATCCCGCCCCGGGCGCGCTGCGCTCCAGCGTCAGCGAGCCGCCCAGCCGCTGCGCCGTCTCGCGCGCGATCGCGAGGCCGAGGCCGGTGCCCGAACAGCTGCGCGCCGCATCGCGGTCGCCCCGGTTGAACGGCTCGAAGATCGCCGCCTGATGCTCTGGCGGCACGCCGCGCCCGCTGTCCTCGATGCGGAACGCGAGCGCGTCGCCGAACGGCCGCACCGACAGGCGCACATGGCCTTTTTCGGTGTATTTCACCGCGTTGCCGAGCAGGTTGACCAGAACATGCTCGACCTTGCGTCCGTCGCTGATCCAGCTTTGCGGCGTGGCGGGGTCGATCTCGACCGACAGCGCCAGCCCCTTCTGCTCCGCGCCCGCCCGCACCGCCTCGCCCGCCCTGCGCGCCGCGTCGGCGGGGCTGAAGGGTTCGGCCTCCGTCTCCTCGATCCCGGCGCCGAGGCGGCAATAGGTGAGCAGATCCTCGACGCATTCCGACAGCGCCTGCGCCGAGGCGCGGATCATCGCGCGAAACCGCGCCTGTTTCTCCGGGTCCGGCACGCCCTCCAGCAGCGCCAGCCCGCCCATCACGCCGTTCAGCGGGGTGCGCAGCTCATGGCTCAGGCCCGCCAGAAAACGTGTCTGCTGCGTCAGCGCGTTCTCCGCCGCCAGCCGCGCCATCGCCAGTTCCGCCGACTGCGCCGACAGCGCCTCGTTGATCGCCAGCAAGTCGTTCATCGCGTCGCTCTGCGCCCGCGTGGCGGCGCGCAGGGCGATGGCGTTCTCGACGCTTCGCGCTAGCGTCGCCATCACGCCGCGCTCGCGCGTCGTCCAGACGCGCGGCCGGTGGTCGATCACGCACAGCGAACCGGCCACGGCGCCGGAGGGCAGGCGCACCGGCTCCCCAAGATAGGCGATCACGCCGAGATCACGGATCGCGAGGTTGTCGCGCACCAGCGGATCACTAGGCGCGTCCTCCACCGCCAGCGCGGCGCCGCGCGCCACCACATGCTTGCAGAACGAGTGGCTGAGCGGCGTGCCGCGCAGGCTGGCCCAGGGTTCGGGCAGGCCCACAGCGCTCTTGAAGAACTGCCGCGCGTCGTCCACCAGCGACAACAGCGCGACCGGCGCGCCGATCATGCCGGCGGCGAGTTCGGTCAGCTGGTCGAAATCCGGCTCGGGCGGCGTATCGAAAAGTTGGGGGTCAGTGAGGGGGTGGTTTGGCATGATCGCCCTCTGCGGCCCGCTTCGACATGGGCCGCAGCATCCTTGCGTTGCGTTAACCGGGGATTAAAAATTGTTCATGTTTGCGGCGCCCCACCGGCGCACCATGCCGCCGACCCCGTCGAACGCGCCGGGCGTCAGCGCGCGCGCCAGCAGGCGGTCGGGGTTGGTCGGCGGCGGAAACGTCAGCGCCGCCGCCGCCGCGCGCGTGAAGCCGAAGCGGCGGTAATACGGCTCGTCGCCGACCAGCACGGCGCGGGTCCAGCCCAGATCCCGCGCCCGCGCCAGCGCGTCGTCGATCAGGATCGCCCCCAGCCCCTCGCCCTGCCGCGTGGGGTGAACGGCGACCGGCCCGAGCAGCAGGGCAGGGTGGCCCGCCACGCCGATGCGGATCGGCCAGAACCGGATGCAGCCCGCCACCGCGTCAAACTCGTCGCGCGCGATCCGGCACAGCGGCGCCACGGCCGCCACGCCGTCGCGCAGACGATAGGACGACAGCGCGGCGCGGCCCGGCGCGAAGGCGGTGTCGAGCAGTCGCTCGACCTCGTCGCGATCCTGGGGCCGCTCTGGCAGGATGCGAAACATCGGCGGCGGGCCTTGCGCTCGGGCGCGCCGCTTTACCCCGGCGCAGCGGCGCGGCTAACATGGCGCGCGCGCGAAATCCAGCGCCGCCAGCGGAGCTTGTCCCTTGTTCTATCGTCCCGGCGTCGCGCCGCACGGCCTGCCGCACAACCCGTTCAACGCCATCGTCACGCCGCGCCCGATCGGCTGGATCTCGTCACGCGGCGCGGACGGGCGCGACAATCTCGCGCCCTATTCGTTCTTCAACGCGGTCGCCTACACGCCGCCGCAGGTGATGTTCGCCTCCACCGGATCGAAGCCCGACCGCGCCGCGGGCAAGGACAGCCTCGCCAACATCCGCGAGACCGGCGTCTTTTGCGTCAACATCGTGGAATACGCCATGCGCGACGCGATGAACGCCACCTCCGGCGGCTATGGGCGCGAGGTGGACGAGTTCGCGCTGGCCGGGATCGCGCGCGAGGAATGCCGCGAGATCGCCTGCGCGCGGGTCGCCGGCGCCCCCGCCGCGCTGGAGTGCCGTCTCGGCCGGATCGTCGCGCTGGCGGGCGACAACAATTTCCTCGCGCTGGGCGAGGTGGTCGGCGTGCACATGCGCGACGACTGTCTGCGCGACGGGCGCTTCGACGTGACCGTGTTCCAGCCGCTCGCCCGGCTCGGCTACCAGGACTACGCCGTGGTGCGCGAAGTGTTCACGATGACCCGTCCTGGCGAGGCGTGACCGCGCGCGACCCAAGAAACGCCGCCAGCGCGGCGTCGGCGGCGGCGTCGGGCGACAGGGCGCGCGCCGCCACCTGCGCCTCAAGCTGCGGCAGGGCGCCGGCGGTGGCGGGGTCGGCCCTGAGCGCCGCCAGCAACCCCTGCTCAAGCTCGAAGCGGAACCAGCGCACCGCCTGATCGCGCCTGCGCGCCGCCCGCGCGCCGCATTGCGCCCGCGCCGCGTCCAGTTCCGCAATCGCCTCCCACACCGTCTCCACCCCGTCGCCCTCCAGCGCCGAGACGGTCATCGCGCGGGGCCAGCCCTCGGGGTCTTGCGGGCGGCGGCGCATCAGCCGCAGCGCCCCGGCGTAGTCGGCGGCGGTGCGCCGGGCGACCTCGGCCATGGCGCCGTCGGCCTTGTTGACGATCACCAGATCGGCGATCTCCATGATGCCGCGCTTGACGCCCTGCAATTCATCGCCGCCGCCGGGGCTGAGCAGCAGGGCGAACACGTCTGTCATCTCCGCGACCATGGTCTCGGACTGACCGACGCCCACCGTCTCGACGATCGCCACGTCGAACCCCGCCGCCTCGACCAGCGCGAGCGCCTCGCGCGTGCGCCGCGCCACGCCGCCGAGGCCGCCGCCGGAGGGCGAGGGGCGGATGAACGCCGCGTCCTGCCGCGACAGCACCTCCATGCGCGTCTTGTCGCCGAGGATCGAGCCGCCGGAACGCGCCGAGGACGGATCGACCGCCAGCACCGCCACGCGCAGCCCGCGCGCGATCAGCGCCATGCCGAACCCCTCGATGAAGGTCGATTTGCCCACGCCCGGCGCGCCGCTCAGGCCGACGCGCAGGGCTTCGCGCTTGGGCCTGAGCGCGGCTAGCAGCGCGCGCGCGGCGGCGCGGTGGTCGGGCCGGGTCGATTCGACCAGCGTGATCGCGCGCGCCAGCGCCCGCCGCTCGCCTGCGGCGACGCGCGCGGCGAGCGCGGCGGTGTCGATCCCCGGCGGGGGCGCGGTGTCGGGCATGGCGCGGCCTTCTCGTCACAGTTTCACCCGAGTGTTTCCGCCATATATCCCGCAGGTGCAACAATCAGGGGCGGCGAGCGATGCGGCTTGGATTTATGGCGGCGGCGATGGCGACGCTGATGACCGGTTCAGCGGCGGCGGAGAATTTCTCGGCGGTCTATGACGTCTATCTCGGCGGTCTGCGCGGCGGCGAGGTGACGCTGAGGCTGGAGCGCGACGACGCGCGCTATCGCGCCGAGGCGCGGCTGCGCTCGGTCGGCCTGGCGCGGCTGGTCTTTCCCGGCGAGGCGCGGGCGACGGCGCAGGGCGCGGCGCGCGGCGCGGCGCTGGCGCCAGAATCTTTCACCTCCGACAACGCTTTCGGCGACAAGCGGCAAACCGTGGCGCTGCGCTATGGCGACGCGGGGCCGTCGCTCAAGGCCGATCCGCCGTATCGCGTGCGCCCCTACGACGCCGACCCGGGCGCGATGGGCGATGCGCTCGACCCGGTCAGCGCGGCGGTGGCGAGCCTTGCGCCGCAGCCTGCGGCGGCGGCCTGCGACCGCACGGTGACGGTGTTCGACACCCGCCGCCGCTTCGATCTCGCGCTTGGGCCTGCGGTGCGCGAGGGCGATCTGCTGCGCTGCGAGGGGGTCTATCGCCGGGTGGCGGGCTTCAAGGACAAGCAGATGAAGAAGGCCGACTATCCGTTCACCGCCTGGTGGCGGGTCGAGGGCGGCCGCGCCACGCTGGAGCGCGCGATGGCGCCCACCGGCTTTGGCCATGCGGTGGCGAAGCGGCGGCTGTAGCGCGGCGCCGGGGCAGGCGCAGGCGCGTGCGCATCCTGCGGACGGTCCGCCGGGCGGGAGGCGCAGATTTGGCGCGGTAGCGGGGGGGCGCGGAACCGGGAGCGCGGAACCGGGAGCGCGGCGGCGGTTCGGGCGCGCGCTGCGCCGCCGGTGGCGCGGGTGGGCGGCGCTTTTCGGCGGCGCTTGGCCGCGCGCGCGCCGCGCTCTATAAGGCTTGCGCGCCGCCGCTGACCGGCGCGCCCGGAGCCTGCCCATGCCGCTCACCCTTTCCGAGATCGCTGTGGCGCTCGGCGCCCGGTTCGAGGGCGACGGCGCCCTCAGCATCGCGCGCGCCGCCCATCCCGCGGAGGCGGGCGAGAACGACATCGCGGTGGCGATGGATACGGGCCATGAGGCGGCGCTGGCGAAGGGGCGCGCGCGCGCCGCTCTGCTGAAGGCGGGCGCGGACTGGCGCGGCCTCGGCCTGCTGGGCGCGATCCTGGTCGAGCGGCCGCGCTATGCGCTGGCCGGGCTGACGCAGGCTTTCGCGGTCGCGCCGGGCGT
>CAZOZE010000100.1:0-15958 GCA_964584215.1 uncultured Rhodobacterales bacterium | reverse complement strand
CGGCGCGGTGATCCGCGACATCCTGCACCGGTTGGCGGAGCGCTATCCCTGCCATGTGCTGGTGTGGCCGGTCGCGGTGCAGGGCGCGGCCTGCGCGGCGGAGGTGGCGGCGGCGGTGCGCGGCTTCAACGCGCTGGCGGCGAACGGATCGGCGCCGGGCGGGCCAACGTCGGACGGGTCTGCGCCGGGCGGGTCTGCGCCGCGCCCCGACGTGCTGATCGTGGCGCGCGGCGGCGGCTCGGTCGAGGATCTGTGGGGCTTCAACGAGGAGGTCGTGGTGCGCGCCGTGGCCGACAGCGCGATCCCGGTGATCTCGGCGGTGGGGCACGAGACCGACACCACGCTGATCGATTTCGCCGCCGACCGCCGCGCGCCCACGCCGACGGCGGCGGCGGAGATGGCGGCGCCGGTGCGGCGCGATCTTGTGGCGGCGCTGGGCGCGCTGGAGACGCGGCGCCGCCGCGCCCATGTCCGCGCGGCGGCCGAGCGCGCGCGCCGCCTGCGCGATCTTGCGCGGCTCATGCCGGGGCCGGACGCGCTGCTGGCGACGCCGCGCCAGCGGCTCGACCGCGCCGCCGAGCGCGCGCCGCGCGCGCTGCGGGCGCTGGCCTCGGCCCGGCGGCTGACGTTCGCGCGCGGCGCGGCGGGGCGGTTCGGCCCCGGCCTGCTGCGCGCGGACGAAGCGCGGCGGCGCGTGCGGCTGGAGACGCTGGCGGCGCGGCTGGCGCCGTTGCTGGCGCGTCGCGCGGCGCGGGCGCGCGACGACGCCGACCGGCTGGCCGCCCGCCTCGCCCCGCGCCGCGCGCGCCGGACGCAGGCCGAGGCGGCGGCGCGGCTGGACGCGCTGGCGCGCCGGCTGACGCGCGCGGGCGGGCGCGCGGGGACGGCGGCGCAGGATCGGCTGGCGCGCGGCGCGCGGCTGCTGGAGGGGTTCAGCCACCACGCCACGCTGGCGCGCGGCTTCGCCGTCGTGCGCGACGCGCGCGGCGCGGTGGTGACGCGGGCGGCGTCGGTCCGGCCCGGCGCGGCGCTGGAGATCGAGTTCGCCGACGGACGGACGGACGCCGTCGCCGGGCGCCCGCCTGCGCAGGGGTCGCTGTTCTAGGGGGCGGTCCCACCTTTGCGCGGTCCCACCTTTGCGCGGTCCCGCCCTTGCGCGCCCCCACCTTTGCGCGGCCCCGCCTCTCCCGCCCGGCGGGAGAGGGCCGGGGTGAGGGTTTCTCAGTGAAAGTCCCTGCTGGGAAACAGCTTGCGCGCTTGTTCGCGCGGGTGGCGCGCGGGGGCGGGCGCGCGGGGCGGGCGGCCGGCTTCGTCCGCGCGTCCGTCGCTGGCGTCGATCAGCACCGGGCGCCCGAGGGTGGCGAGCAGCGGCGAGACGTCCTCGACAATCTCGGCGAGCAGGTGGATCACCTGTCCGTCGCGCTGGATCCGCCCGGTGACGCGCAGCAGCCGCCCGGCGATCACCGCCTTGCGGAAGGCCTCATAGACGCGCCGCCAGATCACCACGTTGGCGACGCCGGTCTCGTCCTCCAGCGTGACAAAGATCACGCCCGACGCCGTGCCGGGCCGCTGGCGCGTGACGACAAGGCCGGTCACCGTGAGGCGCCCCGTCGCCTGCGCCAGCCGGTCGCTGGGCAGGCTTTCGGGCAGGCGCGGGCGCAACAGCTCCACCGGATGGGCGCGCAAGGAGAGGCGCAGCGACAGATAGTCCTCGATCACCTCCTGGCCGAGCGTCATCGGCGGCGGCGCGACCGCCGGTTCGGTCACGCCCTCGCCGTCGGCGCCGAACAGCGGCGGCGGGGCGGGGGCCTTCAGCGCCTTCGCCGCCCAGAGCGCGTCGCGCCGGGTCAGCCCCAGCGCGGCGAAGGCGTCGCCCTCGGCCAGCCGCTCCAGCGCGTCGGGGCGCACGCCCGCGCGGCGCCAGAGGCTCTCGACATCCGGGTAGCCGTTGCCGCGCGCCGCCGCGATCCACAGCGCGTCCTCCTCGCGCATCCCCCTGATCTGGCGAAAGCCCAGCCGCAGGGCCTGCGTCCCGTCGGGCCTCGGCTCGAGCGTGCAGTCCCAGACGGAGTGGTTCACCGAGACCGGGCGCACCTCCACCCCGTGCTCGCGCGCGTCGCGCACCAGCTGCGCAGGCGCGTAGAAGCCCATCGGCTGGCTGTTGAGCAGCGCGCAGGTGAAGGCGGCCTGGTGATGGCGCTTGAGCCAGGCGGAGGCGTAAACCAGCCGCGCGAAGCTGGCCGCGTGGCTCTCGGGAAAGCCGTAGCTGCCGAACCCCTCGATCTGGGCGAAGCAGCGCGCCGCGAAATCCGCGTCGTAGCCGCGCTCCAGCATCCCCGAGACGAAGCGCTCGCGAAACGCGCCGATCGTGCCCATGCGCTTGAAGGTGGCGAGGCTGCGGCGCAGCCGGTCGGCCTCGGCGGGGGTGAAGCCTGCGGCGACCACGGCGATCTGCATCGCCTGCTCCTGAAACAGCGGCACGCCATAGGTGCGGCCCAGCACCTCCATCATCGCCGGGCCGAGATCCTCGACCGGCTCGCGGCCCTGACGGCGGTTGATGAAGGGGTGGACCATCCCGCCCTGGATCGGGCCGGGGCGCACGATGGCGACCTCGCAGACCAGATCGTAGAAGCAGCGCGGCCGCATCCGGGGCAGGAAGTTGAGCTGCGCCCGGCTCTCGACCTGAAACACCCCCACCGCATCGGCCCGGCACAGCATCGCATAGACCTCCGGATCCTCGGGCGGCACGGTGGCGAGGGTGAGGGCGGGGCCGCCGTGCGCGCGCAGCAGGCCAAAGGACTTGCGGATGCAGGTGAGCATCCCCAGCGCCAGAATATCGACCTTGAGCAGGCCCAGCGCGTCGATGTCGTCCTTGTCCCATTCGATGACGGTGCGACCCTCCATGGCGGCGTTCTCGATGGGGCAGAGTTCGTCGAGCCGGTCGTGAGTGATGACGAAGCCGCCGACATGCTGCGACAGGTGGCGGGGAAAGCCGATGATCTCGGCGATCAGCCGCGCGGCCAGCCGCACGCGCAGGTCCGCGGGATCCAGCCCCGCGTCGCGCAAGCCGTCCTCGCCCGGCGGCGCCGCCGACCAGCCCCAGGTCCGCCCCGCCAGCCGCGCGATCACGTCCTGGCTCAGGCCCATGACCTTGCCGACCTCGCGGATCGCGGCGCGCGAACGGAAATGGATCACTGTCGCGGTCAGCCCGGCGCGCGCGCGGCCATAGCGCTCATAGATCCACTGGATCACCTCCTCGCGCCGCTCATGCTCGAAATCCACGTCGATGTCGGGCGGCTCGCCGCGCTCCTTGCTGATGAACCGCTCGAAGATCAGCGTGATCGATTCGGGCGGCGCCTCGGTGACGCCCAGCAGGTAGCAGACCACCGAATTGGCCGCCGATCCCCGGCCCTGGCAGAGGATGCCCTTAGAGCGGGCGAAGCGCACGATGTCGTGCACGGTCAGGAAATAGGGGGCGTAGTCCAGCTCGCCGATCAGCGTCAGCTCCTTGTCGATCCGCTGGGCGATCTTCGGCGGCGCGCCGTCGGGATAGCGCCAGCGCAGCCCCTCGCGGGTCAGCCGCTCCAGCCGCGCCTGCGCCGCCTCGCCGTCGCGCGCCTCGTCGGGATAGCGATAGCGCAGGTCGCCGAGGCGAAAGGCGCAGCGGTCGGCGATCTCCAGCGTGCGGCGCAGCGCGGCGGGGTGGCGGTGGAACAGGCGCGCCATCTCCGCCGCCGACTTCAGCCGCCGCTCGCCGTTGGCCAGCCGCCGCCGGCCGAGGGTGTCGAGCGTGCAGCTTTCGCGCAGGCATGTCAGCACGTCGGCCAGCGGGCGGCGGGCGGCGCGGTGCATCAGCACGTCGCCGACCGCGACCATCGGCAGGCCCGCGTCCTGCGCCGCGCCGGCCAGCCGGTCGAGTCGGATCTGGTCGCGCCCGTCATAGCGCGGCGCGGCGCCGAGAAAGCCATGGCCGGGAAAGGCGCGGGCGATCTGCAACAGATCGGCGCGCACGCCGGCGCAGCCGGGGTCGTCCATCGGGTCGGAGGGCAGGGCGATCAGGATCATCCCCGCGCCCCAGTCCACGAGGTCGGCGCGGGTCAGGATGCAGCCGCCCTTCTCCGCCCGGCGCTTGCCCAGCGACAGCAGCCGCGTCAGCCGCGACCAGGCGGGCAGGCCGGTCGGCAGCGCCAGCCACTCCACCGCGCTGTCGCTGAGCGCCAGCCGCGCGCCGGGGATCAGCGCGGGCAGGGGGGCGTCCCGGGGCGCATCCGGCGGCGTCAGCGCGTCGCCGGGGCCGTGGGGCGCGGTCTGGCGGCTGGAGGGGTCGCTCCTGCGCCGCGAGCGGATGGCGACCCCCGCCTGCGGCGCCTCGCGCCGCAGGCGGGCCAGCTCCTTCAGCGCCGAATGGGCCCGCACCACGCCCGCGACCGAGTTGCGGTCGGTGACGGCGATGGCGCAAAGCCCCAGCTCGGCGGCGCGGGTCATCAGCTCTTCGGGGTGCGAGGCGCCGGTCAGGAAGGTGAAGTTGGTGGTGACGCAGAGTTCGGCGTAGCGGGTCACGCGAATTCTCCCTGCGCCGACCAGGCCGGGGCCTGCGGGGTGAAGAACAGCCACAGCCGCGGTCCTTGCGCGGTCTCGATCCGCCAGTAGTCGCGCAGGCCGCTGCGCCAGGCGGGGTCGTCGAGCCACCATTCCGGCGCGATCCGCTCCGGCCCCGTGGCGCGCAGCGTGGCGAAATCCATCCGACGCCAGCGAAACCGCGCGGGCGGGCGGGCGCTGGGCGGGCCTTCAAGCGGCGTGACCGGCTCGGGCGCAAACAGCGTCAGCGGCCTCGGCGGCCCGGCGCGGCGCGGAAAGGGGGCGGGGTCGCTCCAGGCGGCGGGCGCGGTCAGGAAGCTGCGCTCGGGGATCAGGCTGTCGGCGGGCAGAAAGCGCAGCACCCGCTCAAAGCCCAGCCGGTTGCCCAGCCGCGACACCAGATCGGCCAGCGCGTCGCCGCCGCGCGCGGACGAGGGGGCGGCGCCGGTCTGTTCGGGCGCCAGCGGCTCGGCCGCCGTCGCCGACAGCCGCAGCGCGTCGAAGCCGAAACCCGCCTCCAGCGCCGCGACGCCCTGCCCGAACAGCGCGGCGATCCGCGCGGGGTCGCGCATCGGGCGGGCGAGGCCGATCTCGATCTGCGCGCCCGCCCGGTCCACCCGGCGCAGTTCGAGCCGCATCCGCCGCGCGCCCATGCGGTGCGCGGCCAGCTTGTCGCACAGCCGGTCGAGCAGGCGGCGCAGACCCGCCATCACGTCGTCCTGCAGGCCGATCGGCTCGGGCAGCGTCATCCGCACGCCGAAATGCGGCGGATCGGGCGCGGCGGCGACCGGCTCGGGCCGCGCGCCCAGCGCCTGATCGAGCCGCATCACCAGCCCCGGCCCGAAGCGGCGGGCCAGCGGCGCGCGCGGCAGGGCGATCAGATCGCCGATGCGCTCCAGCCCCACGCGGGCCAGCGCCTCGGCCGTGTCATGGTCGATGCGCAGCGCCGAGACCGGCAGCGGGCCGAGACCCCGGACCAGCATCCCCTCGGCGACGATCCCGCCGCCGCACCGCGCCAGCGCATGGGCGGCGCCGCGCGTGTCGGCGACGGCGCTGGCGTGGGCGAAGCCTGCGCGGTCGAGCCGGGCGCCGAGATCGGCGCGCAGCGCCGCCTCGCCGCCGAACAGATGCGCGACGCCGGTGATGTCGGCGATCAGCCCGTCGGCGCCCTCCGTCGCCACCATCGGCGCATAGCGCCCCGCCCAGCGCCGCAGCCCGGCCAGCGCCGCCGCCTCCTGCGCCAGGTCGGCGGGCCGGGTCGCCAGGTCGGGCCGGATCGCGCGCGCGTCGGCCAGCGCCATGCCGCGATGCAGGCCGCAGGCCTCAGCCTCGGGGTTCAGGCAGTGCAGATGCTCCGCGCCCCGCGCCTTCAGCGTCAGCGCGAGCGGCCCCGCCGCCGGGCGGCGGCGCAGGCTCGCGTCGCTCGCCAGCCTCGGAAACCAGATGGAAAGCAGCCGACGCGCCATCCCAGAATACGGTCCAGTCCGCTGTTGTTCCTTTTTTGTTCTTTGTAAGCGACCAGCGGTGCGGAGTCGAGTCCCAAGCCGGACCCGCCGCCGGCTCGCAGCGCCAGCGGGTCTCGGCGGCGGCGTTTCCCCCGCCTTCGCGGATCAGCATCAGCCCGGTCGTGCGCCCCGCCTCCGCCGCCAGTTGCAGCCGCCGCCCCGCCTTCAGCGACAGCGGGTTCGCCGGTTCGGCGATCACCAGCCCGACCGGCGCGGCGCGCAGCACCTCCTCGACGGACCACAGCAGATCGGTCTCGCCGCCGGTTTCGACGCGATGCAGCCGTTCGGCCACGCCGTCGGGCAGACCGGGCGGCATCGGCGCGACAGGCTCATGCGCGGGCGCGATCCAGAACAGCGCGCCGGGGTGGCGCGCGGCCTGAAACAGCGCGAAGGCGCGCCGCCCGCGCCCTTCGGCCTCATGGACCCGCGCCGGCGCCAGCGCCAGCGGGTCGGCGCGATCCGCAGGGTCGGGCGGGCGGTCATGGACGCGACTGCTTCGCATACAGGAACTTTATGCGAACATCGCCGCCGCCGCAAGCATCGCGCCGCCGCTCAGGCCGCGCGCGCCGCGTCGCTGGCGGGCGGGCGGATGCCGAAGAACAGCGCATAGAGCACCGGCACGACGATCAGCGTCAGCACCGACGCCGCCGCAAGGCCGCCCATGATCGTGACGCCCATCGAGGCGAAGAATGCATCCGGCAACAGCGGGATCATGCCCAGGATCGTGGTGCCCGCCGCCAGAACCACCGGGCGCAACCGGCTGACCGCGCCATCCACCACCGCCGCATGGTCGGTCGCGCCTTCGGCGCGCAGACGGTCGAACGCCTCCACCAGAACGATCGCGTTCTTGATCAGCATCCCCGACAGCGACAAAAGCCCCAGCAGCGCGGTGAAGGTGAACGGCAGCCCGGTCGCCAGCAGCCCCAGCGCCATGCCGGTCACCGACATCGGCACGACCAGCCACAGGATCGCCGGCTGACGCGCCTTGTTGAACATCAGGATCGAGATGGTCAGCATCACCAGAAAGCTCAGCGGCAACTGCCGCGCCAGCGACGCCCGCGAGATCGAGGCGGTCTCGAATTCGCCGCCCCACGCCATGGCGTAGCCCGGCGGCGTCTCGATCGCCTCGATGTCGGCGCGGACCGCGCGAAACGCCTGATCCGCCGTCAGATCGCCGCGCCGGTCGCCTTCGGCGGTGATCGTGCGCGCCCGGTCGCGGCGATGGATCAGCGCCTCGACCTGCTCCGCCTCGAACCGCTCGACAATCCCGGACATCGGCACATAGCGCCCGGCCCCCTGCGACCATACCTCCAGATCGCGCAGCCGCTCGACCCCGTCGCGCTCGTTCCGCGCCAGCCGCAGCAGCAGCGGGATCTGCGCGTCGCCCTCCTGCAGCGTCGCCACGCGCAGCCCCGACGTGCCGAACTGGATGGTGTTGGCGACCGACTGCCGGGTGACGCCCGCAAGCCGCATCCGCGCCTCGTCCACCACCGGCGTGATCGTGAGCACCCGCTGGCGCCAGTCGGTGCGCGGGTTGTCGATCACGCCCGACGCGCGATAGACCGCCAGCGCCTCATCCGCGAGGCGGCGCAAGACTGCGGGATCGGGCCCAGAGAAGCGCACCGCCACGTCCGCGTCGATCTGCGGCCCGAACATGAGCAGCTCGACCCGCAGCAGCGCGTTGGGAAAGCGCGGCGGCAGGGTCCGTCTGATCTCGTCGGCCAGCGCGGGGATCGCCGTTGCGTCATCGACGCGGACGACAAGCTGGCCATAGCCCGCATTCGGCTGTTCTGGCGTGTAGGTCAGCATGAAGCGGCTGGCGCCGCGACCGATCAGCGTGGTGACGTGGGTCACTCCCTCCAGCGCCCGCACCGCGCGCTCCAGCGCGATCATGTCGGCCTCGGTCGCGCGTATGTCGCCGCCCTCGGGCAACTGATACGCCACGTAAAGCAGCGGCGTGTTCGATTGAGGAAAGAACGCCCGCCTGACCTGACCGAACGCCGCCACCGAGGCCGCCGTGACCGCCAGCGCGATCAGCACCACCAGCCAGCGCGCGCGCAGCCCCATCCGCAGAACCCGCGCATAGCCGCGGTAGAACGCCCCCGCGTAAGGGTCGCCTGAGACGTCGGCGGGCGCGCGCAACAGCTTTGCGCCCATGTAGGGCAGCACGGTCACCGCCAGAATCCAGCTCATCAGCAGCGAAACGCCGACCACCGCGAACAGCGAGAACAGGAATTCGCCGGCCTTTTCCGGCGACAGGCCGATGCCCGCGAAGGCCATGATCCCGATCACCGTCGCCGCCAGAAGCGGGATCGAGGCGGCGCTCTCCGTCTCCGCCGCCGCCGCGCGCGCCGGTTTGCCGCGCGCCATGCCGATCACCATGCCCTCGGTGATGACGATGGCGTTGTCCACCAGCATCCCCATGGCGATGATCAGCGCGCCGAGGCTGATCCGCTCCATCTGGACGCCGGACAGCGCCATGAAGAACAGCGTGGCGAGGATGGTCAGCAGCAGCGTGGCGGCCACCACCAGCCCCGCCCGCCAGCCCATGGCGAGCATCAGCGCGCCGATCACGATGGCGACCGACTGCGCCAGCGAGACGAGGAACCCGGAAACGGCGGCGTCAACCACCTTGTGCTGTTGATAGATCGGGCTGACGCGCACCCCGTCGGGCAGCCCGGCGACAAGCTGCGCCAGACGCGCCTCGACCCGCGCGCCAACCTCGACGACGTTCTCCGAGGTGAGCGCCGACACCCCCAGCGTGAACACCCGCGCGCCGTTGTGGCGGATGATCTGGCCGGGCTGTTCCGCCTCCGCCCGGCTGACGCGGGCGATGTCGGAGATCGCGATCTGACCGACGTCGCCGGGCGCGCCCAGCCGCAGCGCGCCGATCCCCTGCGCATCGACATACCCCTGGGGCAGCGAGACCCGCAGCCGCAGCGCGCCTTCGGCGATCTCGCCATCGGGGAAAACCGTGTTCTCCTCGGCGATGACGCTCAGCAGCTGGGTCGGCGGCAGGCCGATGCTGGTGAGGCGCGCGGACGGGATCGCGACCGTGATCTCCTCGGGCGTCAGGCCCCGGATCTCGACCTTGGCCACGCCTTCCACCGGCAGCAGACCGCGCCGCAGCGACCGCGCGATCTCACGCTGTTCGGCGGGCGTGTAGCGTTCGGCTTCGACCGCGTAGAACAGGCCATACACGTCGCCGAAGTCGTCGTTGATGATCGGATCGCGGGCGCCGACCGGCAGTTGCCCGCGCAGATCGCTCAGGCGGCGGCGCATCTCGTCCCAGACCTGCGGCAGCTCGCGCCCGTCATAGGTGGTCTTGATCTCGACGGTGACCTGCGACATGCCGGGCGTCGATTTCGAGGTGACGTAGTCAAGCTGCCGCATCTGTTGCAGCGCGCTTTCGATGACTTCGGAGACCTCGGTCTCGACCTCGGTCGCGTCGGCGCCGGGATAGGGCGTGAACACCAGCGCGGTCTTGACGGTGAAGGCGGGGTCCTCCAGCCGCCCGACGGTGTTCAACCCCCAGAGACCGCCGAAAAGGCAGGCGAGGATGATCAGCCAGACGGTCACAGGGCGGTCGATGGAGGCCGCAGCCAGAGAGAATTTCATCCTGAAGTCCTTGCGGTGCGGACACGGGTCATGCGGGGCGCCTTGCGTCTAGGGGCGTGACGGACGGACCTGCGCGCCGTCCGTCAGCCGCCACCAGCCGCCGGTCACCACCTCCTCGCCGGGCGACAGGCCGTCGAGCACGACGATCGCGCCGTCGCGCGGCAGGCCCAGCGCCACCGCGCGCGGGCTCGCGGTCTGGCTGGCGGGGTCGAAAACCCACACCTGCGGCTGCGCGGCCCCGGTGGTGTCGATCGCCTCCACCGGGATCGATACGGGCGCCTGCCGCGCCCCCATGACAGGAACGCCTGTCACTTTCGCCGTCATCCCCGGCAGCAGCCGCGGGTCGGCGTCGCCCTCGATGGCGAACTCGACCTCATAGGTCTGGGCGACCGGGTCCGCTTCGGTGACGAACTCGCGCAGGATCAGCGCCGCCTCGTGGCCCGGCGCGGCGGGAAAGGTGGCGGTGAAGCTGAAATTCCCGGCGCCGGTGCGCGCCAGCGCGGCGATCTCCTCGGGCAGCGAGACGGCGATGCGCATCTCGCTGACGTCCTGAAGGCGCACGACCGGCTGGGCGGGCGTGGTGTTGGCGTAGCGGTCGGCGATCACGCGCGACACCAGCGCGTCGAACGGCGCCGTGATCGTCGCCTGCGTCAGGCGCCGCTGCGCCTCGCGCAGCACGATCTCGGCCTGCGCCAGCTCTGTTTGCGCCGTATCGAGGCGCGCCTGCGTCGCCGCGCCCCGGTCGGCCAGCTCGAACGACCGCGTGCGCTCCAGCCGCGCCAGGTCGCGGGTGACCTGCGCGCGTTCCGCCGCCAGTTCGAAATCGACCGTGTCGAGGCGGGCGATCAGCGCGCCGCGCGCCAGCCGCTGGCCCTCGAACACCGGCAGCTCGAGGATCTGACCCGAGACCTGAAACGCCAGATCGACGATGCGCAGCGGCTTCGCCCGACCGACGAAAACGCGCTGCTGATCGGTCGCCGCCGGGGCGGCGCGCGCCAGCTCGACGACCGGCGCGCCGGGCGCCGCGCTCTGAGCCTGCGCGCCGGGCGCGCCCGCGATGAGCGCAGGCGGCGCCGCGGCGAGGACTAGCGCGAGGCGGATTAGCGCGAGGCGGACTGGCGCAAGTCGGGTGAGCGAGGGGGGGCTGACAGGTTTCATCGCCGCGCCGCCCTGAAGGCGCAGCGGCGGCGTGATCGGTTTGATGCGCATGACGTCATGTCTTTCGGCTGAGCGTTCCCGACAGGCTGACCGCCGCCGACAGCGTGTTTGAGATCGTGCCGTATTTCAGGATGTTGCGGTGCAGCAGGTCGAGCCGCTGATCCGATTCGGGGCTGTCCACCACCAGCGCGTAGGTGATCGCGGTCAGCTTTGGCGGCGCGTCCCGCCGCGTGGCGGTCAGCGTCGCCTCGACGCCGCGCAGATCGAAGGACAACAGCGGGATCATCCGTTCCGCGCCCTTGATCATGCAGGCGGCGAGCGCGGCCAGCAGCAGCTCGACCGGGTTGAACGCGTCGCGCCGCCCGGCCGGATCGGTGTCGAGCGTGATCTCGGCGTCCCCGGTCAGCGCGAGGGCGCCGTGAGCGTCGATGCGGCGGGCGCTGGTGCGATAGTCCATGGCGAATCCCTCCTTCAGGATACAAGTCGGAAAATGATCTGTTCCGCCAGCGTCGGCGGCAGATTCGCGTCGAAGTCGATCGCGCCGAAGCGCGCGCCGATTGCGTCCGTCATGGCGTCGCCCTCCATAGCGCCCTGCGGCGCGGATCGTCGTGTTCGCCGCGCCTGCTCAGGCGACCGCCGTGCCGAACAGCATCCCTATCCCCGCCGTGGCGGCCATCGCCGCCGCGCCCCAGAAGGTGACGCGCAGCACCGCAGGCCACGCCTTCGCGCCGCCCGATCGCGCGGAGAGCGCCCCCAGAAGCGCCAGCGCCAGCAGCGAGGCGCCGGTGGTGGTGGCGCCGACGGCGCCCTGCGGCGCCAGAACGACCGACACCAGCGGCAGCGCGGCGCCGACGGTGAACGCCGCCGCCGAGGACGCCGCCGCCAGAATGGGGCGCGACAGCACCGTGTCGGAAATGCCGAGTTCATCGCGGGCGTGCGCGCCCAGGCTATCGTGGCGCATCAGCTGCGCGGCCACTTCGCGCGCCAGTTCCGGCGCCAGCCCGCGCCCTTCGTAGATCGCCGCCAGTTCGGCGGCTTCGGCGGCGGGATTTTCGGCCAGTGCGGCGCGTTCACGGTCGAGATCGGCGTTCTCGCTGTCGGCCTGCGCGCTGACCGAGACGTATTCTCCCGCCGCCATCGACATCGCCCCCGCGACCAGCCCCGCCGTGCCGGCAAGCAGGATGTCGGCGACGGGCGATCCGGCGGCGGCCACCCCCACGATCAGGCTGGCGGTGGACACGACGCCGTCGTTGGCGCCGAGCACGGCGGCGCGCAGCCAGCCGATCCGCGTGACGAAGTGCTGTTCTGCGGGACCCGCGCCGCCGGGCGGGTCCATCGCCGTCACGCCGCTGCGCGTATGGTCGCCCGTCACTCGAACTCCATCTGGATGAAGGCGGCTTCGGCGTTCTTGCGGGCGAGGCTGTCGAACTGTTCGAGATGGGCGAAGGCGCTCTGGTCCACGTCGGCCGCCCCGGCCAGATCGCCCCCGGCCTCGATATGGGCGGCGATCCGCGCGCGCAGGTTGGTCAGATAGTCCAGGGTGTCGGCGCGGGCGCGGGCGATGTCGGCGGCGTGGCCGTGGCCGGGGACCAGGTGGGCGGCGCCGGTGGCCGCGACCGCCTCGAACACCGCCGGCCATTCCGTGATCGAGGATTGCCCGCCGACGCCGAGGATGCGCTCGAGATAGACGATGTCGCCGGTGAACACCGTGTCCTTTTGTGGAACGAGCACAAAGCTGTCGCCGGGGGTGTGGGCGGCGCCGACGTGGGTGATCTCGAAGCTCACCCCGCCCAGATCGAAGCGGTGTTCGCTCTCGAAGGTCACATCGGCCCAGGCGGGTTCGGTGCCGGCGAGGGCGTCGCCGAGGTATTGCGCCAGCCCCTGCATCTGCGCGTCAACGCGCGCGTGATGATCGGCCACCGCCGCCGCAGAGGCGATGATCCGCGCGCCCTGCGCCCGCCAATAGCTGTTGCCGAGCCAGCGGTGATCCTGCCCGCCGGTGTCGATCACCACGCGCACCGGCTGATCGGTCAGGGTGGCGATGGCGGCGTCGATGCGGCCTGCGCCGAGCCAGCTGCCGCCGGGGTCGATCAGCACCACGCCGTCGCCGGTCTCCACCACGCCGAAGGTGGCGTTGTTGGCGAGGTTTTCGGCGCTGCGCTGCGCCTTTTCACCCACCAGCGCCCAGACGCCGTCGGTCACCGGCTGAATTTCAAGATCGGCCGCCAGCGCGAAGCCGGGCGCGGCGAGGGCGAGCGCCGCCCCGAAGGCGAGGGATTTCACGGTCGGATGCTCCTGTATGTCGCGCCGCGCGCCGCCGTCGGCGCGCGAAAAGGGTCGCGGGCCGCTCAGCAGCAGCCCGAGGAGGCGCCGTCGCCGCCGCAGCACGCGCCGCTGGCGGTCGCGGGCGCTTCGCCGCCGCAACCGCAGGCCGAACCCGCCGTCGCGCGCGCCGCCGCGGCGGCGTCGCCGGTCACGGGAAAACCGCGTTCGGCCCAGCGGGCGATGCCGGGGCGCATGTTCATCACCCGGTCATAGCCATGATACATCAGGAAATATGCGGCCTTCAGGCTGCGCTCGCCCACCGCACAGGCGACGATCACATCGCGGTCGCGCGGCGTCTCGGCCCACCGCGCCTCGAACTGCGACAGCGGGATGTTGAGCATCTCGCAGCCGCCATAGCCGACCGCCGCCACCTCGTGCGGTTCACGCACGTCGAGCAGCAGCGCGCCCTCGCCGAGCAGGCGGCGCGCGGTGGTGGGGCAGACCTCGCGCGCCTCGGCGAGGTGTTTCTTCACGGTCTGGGTCATGGCGTCCGGTCCTTTTGCGGATGGCGTCGCGTCAGCGCGGCTGCGCGGGAGAGGCGGGATCGCCCAACAGCGCCGCCGTCATCCGGCGCGCCACCGGGGCGAGGAAGAAGATCGTCGGCGCCGCGAACACATAGGCGACCACGAAGGCCCAGGCCCAGCGCCCGAGAAAGCCGGGCGCAAAGCCGGTGTTCACGGCGGTGATGACGCAGGTCATCAGGCAGACCATGATCGCCGCCATGATCAGCGAGAACACCAGATGAAACTTCTTCTGCGGGTTCATTTCATCCACGCCCCGGCCTGTTCCTGCGTGGGGACGGAGCCGACGTGGACCACCTTGCCGTCGATCACCACGCCGGGGGTGGACATCACGCCATAGCCGACGATCTCGCGCATGTCCTCGATCTTGGTGATGGTGACGGCGGCGCCGGTGTCGGCGGCGGCGCGGGTCAGCACGTCAACGGTGGCCTTGCACTTGGCGCAGCCCGGCCCCAGAACCTTGATTTCCATGACAGTTTCCTCTCAGAACAGGAAGTTGAACAGAAAGCCGACGCTCAGAATGCCGCCGCCGACCACGCCGATGAACACCGCGATCAGCCGCAGCGTCAGCACCTGACGCAGGATGAGCATCTCCGGCAGGCTGAGCGCGATCACCGCCATCATGAACGCCAGCACCGTGCCCAGCGCCGCGCCCTTGCCCAGCAGCGCCTCGACGATCGGGATCACCCCGGCGGCGTTGGTGTACATCGGGATGCCCATCGCCACCGCCGCAGGCACCGACCACCACGCCTCCGCGCCCATGATCCGCACCATCAGATCCTGCGGCACATAGCCGTGGATCAGCGCGCCCAGCCCGATGCCGAGGATGATCCACATCCAGACCTTGCCGAAGATCTCGCGCACCGCCTCGATCCCCAGCTTGTAGCGCTCGACCCAGGTCAGCCGCGCGCTTTCCAGATCGGTCGGCGCCGAGGCCCCGGCGTGAATGTCGCGCACCCAGGGCTGCAGCCAGCCTTCGAGGTTGAGCTTGCCGATGATGAAGCCCGCGACGATGGCGATGCTCAGACCGAAGACGAGATAGGTGACCGCCACCTGCCAGCCGACCAGCCCGACCAGCAGCACCAGCGCCACCTCGTTGACCATCGGCGCCGCGATCAGAAACGAGAACGTCACCCCCAGCGGCACGCCCGCCGAGACGAAGCCGATGAACAGCGGCACCGCCGAGCAGGAGCAGAACGGCGTCAGGATGCCGAGGCTCGCCGACAGCACGTTGCCCACGCCCTCGCGCTTGCCCGACAGCATCGCGCGGGTCTTTTCCGGCGAAAAGAAGCTGCGCACCACGCCCATCGCGAACACGATCAGCGCCAGCAGCATCATCACCTTGGGCACGTCGTAGAAGAAGAACGCCAGCGCCTCGCCGGTGTGGCTGGCGCGATCGACCGGCAGCAGGCCGACCAGCCATTCCGAAAACGGGATCAGCTGGCCATAGACCAGCCACCACAGCGCGACGAAGGCGGCGACGCCTGCGCTCCATACCCAGGCGGGCGTCGGGGTCTTGGGTATTTCCTGCGCCTGCATGGTCATGCGGCGTTCCTTTCCTCATCGCTCGCCGCCGACAATACAGCGTCGAGAATCGCCCGTGTCGCGGGCGGCATGTCCGCGTCGAGCCGATAGCGCGTCCACTGCGCGTCGCGCCGGTCGCGCACCAGACCGGCGGCGCGCAGGATCTGCATGTGCCGCGACATCCGGCTCTGCGTCGCGCCGAGCCGCTGCATCAGCTGGCAGACGCAGTGCTCCGATCCGTCGGACAGGATGCGCACGGCGGCCAGCCGGGTGGGCTCGGCGAGGGCGTTCAGCACGGTGAGCGGCATGGATCAACTCTCCCGCATATGCGTTGAGGCGCATTTAGAAGCGCTCATCATATATGTCAATAGCAATGCTCGCATGTCTCGCCCGACCTTGGCGCCGCAGCGGCGGCGCGGCGCTGGCCCCGGGCGGGCGCGCCGTGCTAGCGATGCGCGGCATTCAGCAGAGACGGCGCGGCGCATGTGGACCATCCCCAACATCCTGACGGTGGCGCGGCTGATCGCGGCGCCCTGCGTGGCGCTGGCGTTCACCCTGTTCGAGCGCCCGCTGGCCGACGCGCTGGCTTGCGCGCTGTTCGTCGCCGCCGCGCTGACCGACTGGCTCGACGGCAAGCTGGCGCGCGCCTGGGGGCAGGTGAGCGCGGTGGGCCGCCTGCTCGACCCGATCGCCGACAAGGCGATCGTGCTGATCGCGCTCGCCACGCTG
>CAZOZE010000099.1:0-6806 GCA_964584215.1 uncultured Rhodobacterales bacterium | reverse complement strand
GCGGCGCGCGCCACCGCCACGCCCTGCCGCTGGCCGCCCGACAGCGTCTCGACCGCCTGGTTGATGCTCTGCACCGTCATCAGCCCCAGCTCGGTCAGCTTGGCGCGGGCGAAGTCGCGCATGTGCTTCTTGTCGAGCATCTTCAGCCACTTGCCCGCGAAACCGGGCTTGTAGACCTCGCGCCCGAGGAACATGTTGTCGGCGATCGACAGCGCGGGCGACAGCGCAAGGTTCTGATACACCGTCTCGATCCCCGCGTCGCGCGCCTCGATGGGCGAGGCGAAGCGGGTGGCGACGCCGTCGATCTCGATGGTCCCCTCATCCAGATGCACCGCGCCGGCGATGGCCTTGATCAGCGACGACTTGCCGGCGCCGTTGTCGCCGATCACCGCCAGGATCTCGCCCGGCATCAGGTCGAAGTCGGCGCGGTCGATGGCGGTGACGCGGCCATAGCGCTTGACGAGGCCGCGCGCCCGGACGGTGGGAACGACCCCGTGCGATGCGGCTTTTGCGGCGACGGTCATGCCGAAACCCTCCGGATCCACTGGTCGAGCGCGACCGCGACAATGATCAGCAGGCCGACGGCGAAGCTCTGCCACAAGGGGTCGAACCCCGACAGCGACAGCCCGGAGCGGAACACGCCGACGATCAGCGCGCCGAACAGCGTGCCGAAGATCGCGCCGCGCCCGCCGAACAGCGAGGTGCCGCCGATCACCACGGCGGTGATCGCGTCGAGGTTGCCCTCCGCGAAGCTCTGCGGCGAGGCGGAGCCGACGCGGCCGATGGCGGCCCATCCCGCCAGCGCGCACAACGCCCCGGCGACCGCATAGACCGACATCAGCACCCGGTCGGTGCGGATGCCCGACAGCTCGGCGGCCTCCTTGTCGTCGCCCACGGCATAGACGGCGCGGCCCCAGCCGGTCCAGTTCAGCACATACCACAGCGCCATGAAGATCGCGATCATCAGGAAACTGCCCAGCGTGAACTGCGCGCCGAACAGCTCCACCCGCTGGCCGAACAGCTTGAGCAGCGGCGCCGCCTTGTCGATGTTCTGGCTGCGCACGGTCTGACCGCCCGAATACCACAGCGACAGCGCGGCGAAGATCGACCACGCGCCCAGCGTGGCGATGAACGGCGGCAGGCGGAACTCCATCGCCGGTCCCGCAGGCAGCCTGCCCGAGACGCCGACGCCGCCCGCCGCCAGACCCAGCATCAGGCCGATGGGCGCCGCCCAGATCAGCGACATGCCCGCCAGCGTCATCAGCGCGATGGTGGCCGCCGCCGTCGTCAGCACCGGAACCACGCGCATCCGCGTCACCAGCGCGCCGTTGAACAGCCCGCAGGCCAGCCCGGCGCCGAGGCCGATCAGCACCGCCAGAAAGTCGGGCGCGCCGCCCTCCACGCCCAGCCGCGCCATGATCATGTAGGCCAGCACCATGATCGCCGCCACGCTGAGGTCGATGCCCGCCGTCAGGATGATCAGCGTCTGCGCCGCGCCCAGGATGCCGATCACCGTCACCTGCTGGATGATGAGCGACAGGTTGAACGCGGTCAGGAAGTTGTTGGCCGAGGCGCTGAACACCGCGACGCTGAGCAGCAGCACCATGATCGGCGCCGCCGTGGGATAGTCGTGGAGAAAGTGCTGGAAGCGGTCGAGCGGCGTCCTGCTGCGGACATCGAACGCCGCCACCGCGCTCTCGCGCGATGCGGTGGTCTCGAAGTCCTGCGGCGCGCGGCTGGCGGGTGCGTCGGTCATGGCGTGTCCCCCGGAGCGAAGGTTGGGGAAGGGGCGCGCGCGCCCCCTCCCGGCGTCAGGCGGGGATCAGCCCCAGCACTTCTTCAGCGCCTCCTCCGAGGTGATCGAGGGCACGCCCTCGACCGGCTTGTCGGTGACCAGTTCGACGCCGGTGTTGAAGAAGTCCAGCCCCGGCGTGTTCTGCGGCTTCTCGCCGGTCTGGGCGTATTTCACCACCGCCTCGACGCCCATCGACGCCATCAGCAGCGGAAACTGCATCGAGGTGGCGCCGATCACGCCGTCGCGCACGTTCTCCACGCCCGGGCAGCCGCCATCGACGCTGACGATCAGCACGTCGTCGGCCTTGCCGAACGCCTTCAGCGCCTCAAAGGCGCCGGCGGCGGCGGGTTCGTTGATGGTGTGGACCACGTTGATCGCCGGGTCGCGCTGGAACAGCGTCTCCATCGCGGTGCGCCCGCCCTCCTCGGCGCCCAGCGTCGGCTGGCCGCCCACGAGGCGCGGATCGTCCTCGTCATACATGCGGCTGACGTCCTTCACATCGACGCCAAAGCCCTTGAGGAAGCCCTGGTTGCGCAGCACGTCCACCGGCACCTGACGCTCGTTGAGGTCCAGCGTCGCGATTTTGGCCGAGGCGGTGGCGTCGCCCATGGTGGCGGCGGCCCATTTGCCGATCAGCTCGCCCGCCAGGAAGTTGTCGGTGGCGAAGGTGGCGTCCACCGCGTCCGCCGGGTCGAACGGCGTGTCGAGCGCGATCACCAGGATCCCGGCCTCCCGCGCCCGCGCGATGCTGTCGGTCAGCGCCTGCGGGTCGGAGGCGGTGATCAGGATGCCCTTGGCGCCCGCCGCGATCAGGCTCTCGATGCCCTCGATCTGCGCGCCGCTGTCGCCGTCATAGGCGCCCGCGTAGGCGCGCAGTTCGGCGCCCAGCTCCGTCGCCCGCGCCTCGGCGCCCTCGCGCATCTTGACGAAGAACGGGTTGGTGAAAGTCTTGGTGACGAGGCCGATGATCACCTCCTGCGCGGCGACCGGACCGGCGGCCAGCACGGCGGCGGCCATCGCCGAGGCGAGAAGGCGGGACTTGATGGACATGGATTTTCCTCCCAAAGTTGGTTTCTTGGTCGATCTGCGCTGTCCGGCGGCGGAAGCGCACAGGGCGCCGCCGCCAACCCGAACCGCGCCAGATAACCCTTCGCTTAACGATTCGTCAATAAATAAATCACTTTGCCTTTTTAATTATTCGGATATATTTTCAGGTAGTTAACGCATTCAAAAAGGGCGCTTCATGGCGGGTGGCGGGGTGCGGGGCGGCGACACCAGCGGGCTGAGGGCCTATAACGAGCGGCTGATCGTCGGCGCGATCCGTCAGGCTGGCGCGCTGTCGAAGGCGGAGATCGCGCGCGCCACCGGTCTCAGCGCGCAGGCGGTCTCGGTGATCGTCAACCGGCTGCTGGCGGAGAAGCTGCTCGCCAAGCGGGGCAAGGTGCGCGGGCAGGTCGGCCAGCCGCAGACGCCGATCGCGCTGAACCCCGGCGGCGCCTGCGGCCTGGGCGTCAAGATCGGGCGGCGCAGCGTCGAGGCGGTGCTGGTGGATTTTCTCGGCGCCGTGGTCGCCAGCCGCCGCTTCGCCCACACGGCGCCGCTGCCGGAGCCTGCGCTGGCGCAGGCGGCGGCGGCGGCGCGGGAACTCGCCGCGCTGGCCGCGCCCGGCAGGCTGGCGGGGCTGGGCGTGGCGACGCCGGGCGATCTGCACGAATGGGCGGTGGAGCTGGGGATGGCGCCGGGGGCGCTCGACGGCTGGCGCGGGCTGGACGTGGCCGGGGCGCTGGCGGCGGCGACCGGGTTTGAGACGACGGTCTCCAACGACGCCACCGCCGCCTGCGCGGCGGAGCTGGCGCTGGGCGACGCCATCGCCTGCCGCAGCGCGCTTTATCTGTATCTGGGCGCATTCGTCGGCGGCGGGCTGGTGCTGGAGGGCCGGGTGCATCGCGGCGCGCAGGGCAACGCGGCGGCGCTGGGGTCGATGCCGATGACCGGCGCCGACGCGAATGGCCGCGCCCGGCAGCTGATCCACGACGCCTCGCCGCTGTTTCTGGAGACGGCGCTGAACGCCGCCGGGCTGGACGGCGCCGCGCTGATCGCCGGGCGCTGCGCCGCGCCGGAGGCGGAGGCGGTGTTCGCGCGCTGGCTCGGCGCGGCGGCGCCCGCGCTGGCGCGCGCCTGCGTGGCGGCGGCGAGCGTGGTCGATGTCGAGGTCGTGGTGATCGACGGCATCCTCAACCCCGCATGGCGGCGCGCCGTCGTGGGCGCCGTGCGCGCGGCGCTGGCGGAGTTCAACACCGCCGGGCTGTCGCCGTTCATGCTGATGACCGGCTCGATCGGCGAGCCCGCGCGCGTGCTGGGCGCCGCGCTGGCGCCGCTGCAGGCGCGCTTCGCCCCCGACCCCGACCTTGTGCTGCGCGCGCCCGCGCGCGACGGGGAGCGGCGCGCGCCGCAGGGTCAGGCGGTCGGCGGGCAGGCGACGGGGCCGAGATAGGCGGCCAGCCCCGGCGGCGGATCGGCGAACAGCGCCGCCGGGGGCCGCGCGCCGCCGATCCGCCCGGCATCGCCTTCGCTGGCGCAGAACGCGGCGAGGTCCGCCGCCTGCGCGTCGGCGGGGTGGTGCGTGACCATCAGCACCGTGATCCCGCGCGGCGCCGCCATCGCGCGCGCCAGCGCCAGCATCTCCGCCCGCAGACCCGGCCCCAGCGCCGCGAACGGCTCGTCGAGCAACAGCGCGGGCCGGTCGCGCAACAGCGCCCGCGCCAGCGCCGCGCGCTGACGCTGACCGCCGGAAAGCTGGTCGGGCAGGCGGGCGCCGAGGCCGTCCAGCCCGGTCTCCGCCAGCGCCGCCGCGACCTGCGCCGCCTGCGCCGCGCTCAGCCGCAGGTCGGGGCGCAGGCCGAGGCCGACGTTCTGTGCGACGCTGAGGTGGGGGAACAGGTTGTTGTCCTGAAACAGCAGCGACACGGGCCGCGCGGCGGGCGCCAGGCCCGCCAGATCGCGCCCCGCCACGCTCACCCGCCCCCCGATCACCGGAACGAAGCCCGCGATGGCCAGCAGCAGCGTGGACTTGCCGCCGCCCGACGGCCCGATCAGCGCGCAGAACGCGCCCTTCGGGATCGTCAGATCGGCGTGGAGACGGAAGGCGCCCGACTGCGCGACCATGCGCTCGATCGCGATCATCCCCGCCCCCAGCGGTCGAACAGCCAGAACAGCCCGAAGCTGAGGCCGATCAGCGCCAGCGCCGCGCCCATGGCGGCGTCGAGCTGTCGCGACGTCGCCAGCAGGTGCATCAGCAGCGGCAGCGTCGGCGCCTCGGGCCGCGAGAACAGCGCGATCACCCCCAGATCGCCCGCCGACAGCGCCGCCGCCAGCCCGGCGGCGAAGCCCAGCGGCGCCCGCAGGCGCGGCAGATAGAGAATTTTCACGCGCCCGAGGCCCTTCAGCCCCAGGCTGTCGGCCAGCCGTCCGTGGTCGGCGTGCGCCCGCCGCAGCGGCGGCAGCAGGATGCGCAGCGCGAACGGCGCCGCCATCACCGCGTTGACCAGCGCCGTCAGCGGCAACGCCAGCGCGGCGGGGTCGGCGATCGGGCGCAGCGCGATGAACAGCGCGATCCCCAGCACGAAGGGCGAGGCGGCGATGGGCAGCAGGCCCGCCGCCTCGGCCCATGCGGCCGCGCGCCGGGGCAGGGCGGCGGCCAGCGCCGCCAGCGGCAGCGCCAGCGCCAGCGTCAGCGCCGCAGACGCCAGCGCCACCGCCAGCGACCGCCCCGCCGCCGCCCACACTTCCCCCGGCAGGCTCAGCGCCCCGGGCGCGCCCTTCAGCAGCACCGCCATCAGCGGCAGGCCGAGGAACAGGCAGGCGAGCATGATCGCCAGCGCATCGCCCGCCCGCGCGGCCGGTCCGGCGCCGTCCCAGCGCTCGGTCAGCCGCGCCGCCCCCGGCGCCGAGGCCAGCGGCGCCGCCAGCGACAGCGCCGCCAGCGCCGCGCCCGCGCACAGGCCGAATTGCAGCGCCGCCAGCAGCGCGGCGCGGGCGAGATCGAAGTCGTAAACGGCGGCCTCATAGATCGCCAGCTCCAGCGTGGTGGCGCGCGGCCCGCCGCCCAGCGCCAGCGCCACGGCGAAACTGGTGGCGCAGACCGCGAAGATCACCGCCAGCGCGCCGGGAATCGCCGCGCGCAGGGCGGGCCATTCCACCAGCGCGAACAGCGCCCGTCCCTCGGCGCCAAGTTGCGCCGCCAGCCGCCAGCGCTCTGGCGGGATGTCGGCGTAGGCCTGCAGCAGCAGCCGCGCCGCCAGCGGCAGGTTGAAGAACACATGCGCCAGCAGCACGCCGGGCATCCCGTAGATGTCGAGCCGGGGCAGACCGAGCGCGGCCAGCGCGTCGCTGACCCAGCCCGAGCGCCCCCACACCGCGCTCACCCCCAGGATCGCCACGATGGCCGGCAGCAGGAACGGCGCCCCCATCAGCCGCGCCAGCGCGTCGCGCCCGATGAACCGCCGCCGCGACAGCGCGCGGGCCAGCGGCACGGCCAGCGCCACCGAAAGCAGCGCCGACAGCGCCGCCTGCCGCACGGTGAACCAGCCTGCGCGCCAGTCGGCGGCCGACAGCGCCCCCGGCGCCTCGGCCCGCAGCGCGACCGCCGCCGCCGCGCCCAGCGTCAGCGCCGCGACCAGCAGCAGCGCGGCGGCGCCGGGCAGGGCGACCCCCGCGCGCGGCCAGCGCGAGCGCGCCGTCGCCCCGTTCATGGCGCGCCGCCACTGCGACGCCGCAGCCCCGGCCCTGCGCCGGGACTGCGGCGGTTCAGCGCCGCGACGGTAGCGAGGCCCCGGCGCAGGGCCGGGGCGGCGGCTGGGCAGGCGGCGTTGGTTCTCCATCCGTGCGCCTGCTCGGCGCGTCGCGCCGCTGGCGCAGCGCCGACTCGCCCGCATCCGGGTTCAATCCCGCCGCCGCCGCTGCGCTGTCCCAGCCTCGGGCCGGGACTGCTTCGGCGCCGCGCCATGCTCTC
>CAZOZE010000098.1:0-2891 GCA_964584215.1 uncultured Rhodobacterales bacterium | reverse complement strand
CGCCGGGGCCGGAGGCGCGCGCGAAGGTCTCGGTCAGCTCCCAATCCGCCAGCGTGATCGCGTCATCCACGCGCAAGGGCATGGCGCGCCTCAGCAGCCGCCGCCGGGCAGGCGCACGAGACCCCAGCCGAACACCGGGTCGCGCCCCTTGGGGCCGAGATCCTTCGCATTGGCGATCAGCAGCTTGCGCGCCGCCTCCACGTCGCGGACGCGCGCCGAACCCATCGCCTGCGCAACGGCGGCGGCGACGAACGGCGCCGAGAACGAGGTGCCGGTCCAGTAGGCGGCGCCGTTGCGCGGCCCGGCGGCCCATATCTCCACGCCTGGCCCGGCGAACTCGATGAAATCGCCGCGATTTGCGCGGTCATAGGCGCGGCCGCGCTTGTCCACCGCCGAGACCGCGATCACCTGCGGCAACGCGGCGGGAAAGGCGGGCTTGGCGTTGGGGCCGTTGTTGCCGGCGGCGGCGACCAGCACCACGCCGCGTTTAGCGGCGGCGGCCACCGCCTCGGCCAGCAGCGCGTTCTGAGACCCCATCAGGCTGAGGTTGACCACGCGCGCGCCCTGCCGCACCACCCAGTCGAGGCCCCGCACCACGCCGACGGCGGAGGCGCTCACGTCCGCGCCCTCACGGTGGAACACGTCCGCCGCGAATATCTCCGCGCCCGGCGCCAGCGGCCCGGTCACGTCGCCGCGCCCCACCAGCAGGCTGGCGACCGCCGTGCCATGGTCGAACCTGGCGCGGCGTCGGCCCTTGTCGTGAAAATCGGCCTGGGTGATCCGCGCGCGCGCCAGCGACGGGTGGCCGGCGTCAACGCCGGTGTCGATCATGCCGATCGGCGCGCGCACCGAACAGGCCGCCTCGCGGTCCTCATAGCCGACCAGCGTGGCGCCATAGCAGCGCCCGCTGTCGCAGGCGCCCGCCAGCGGGCGATAGAGGTGGTTGAGATCGACCAGCGCGTTGGGCGCGATCTCCTGCGCCGTCTGCACCCCCTCCAGCAGGCCCACGCCGGGGGGCAGGCTCAGCCGTGCGATCATCCGCCCTTCCAGAAGCGCGATCGGCGTCTGGAACAGCACGCGAAAGCCGCGCGCCGTAAGCTGAGTCGCCTCGGCGCGGGTGACGCCGAGGATGGCGACCTCCTCGCGATAGAAATCGCGCCCGCGATCCTCGGGCGGCGAGACGCGGTTGACGGTCAGATCGTCGAGAAAGCGCCCCAGCGCCGTGCCGCGCCTGCCGGATTTCCGGGCATCGCCGCGATCCTCGCCATCCGATTCGCCGTCGTCCGCAGCGTCATCGTCGCCGCCGTCATCCCCGCCGTCGTAGTCGCTATCGTCGCCGCTATCGTCGTCGCCGTCATCGCCGCTATCGTCACCGCCATCGTCACCGCCATCGTCCCCGCCATCGTCGCCGCCATCGTCGCCGCCATCGTCCCCGCCGTCGTCACCGCCGTCGTCACCGCCGTCGTCGCCCCCATCATCCCCGCCGTCGTCCCCGCCGTCGTCATCGTCCGCCAGCGCAGCGCCGACGAACGCGGGATAGCCCGATCCCGGGGGCCAGGAGGCCGAGATCATCGCAATGACGAGCAGCGCGGCGGCGGACTGACGAAAGACTGACGGCGACATGGTTTTCCTCCCTGACCACCGTATAACGCACGATGCGTCGCGTTATTCGACAAATTTCGGCGATTGTGTGGAATACCCGCCATCGCCGGACGTTTTTACCCCGAGAGCGGCGAAGGAGATCGGCGTGACCGACCACCTGAGACGAGACCTGATCGACTTGACGCCGCGCCTGCGCCGCTTCGCCTACGCGATCAGCGGCTCGATGGACAAGGGGGACGACCTCGTGCAGACGGCCTTCGAGAAGGCGCTGACCCGTCTGGACCAGTTCCAGCAGGGCACGCGCCTCGACAGCTGGATGTTCCGCATCATCCAGAACTGCTGGATCGACGAGACCCGGCGCGCGCGCACGCGCGGGGTGCAGATCGACCCGGAGCTTGCGGCGCTGTCCGACAACGGCAAGGGCGCGCGGCTGGCGGAGGACCGCATGATGCTGGCGACCGTGCGCAGGGCGATGGCCGAACTGCCCGAGGATCAGCGCGCCGCCCTCGCTCTGGTGGCCATCGAGGGACTTTCCTACAAGGAGGCGGCCAGCGTGCTCGACATTCCGGTCGGCACGGTGATGAGCCGCCTGTCGCGCGCCCGCGCCCGTCTGACGGACCTGGTGCGCCCCGCCGCGAAAGGAGCGGCCTGACCATGGACAGGATCAGCAAGGAGACGCTCGCCGCCTTTGTGGACGGCGAACTGACCGACAAGGAGATGGAGCGCGTCGCCGCGCATCTGGAGACCTGCGCCGAGGACCGCGCCCATGTCGAGGAACTGATTCTCTCGAACGCGCTGCTGGCGCGTGCGTTCGACGCGCCGATGGAGGAGCCGGCGCCCGACCGGCTGCGCGCGGCGATCATGGGCGAGGCCGCGCCCGGCGCCGGCGACGCGGGCGCGACCGTGATCCCCTTTGCGCGCCGCGCGCGCCGCTGGGCGGCCCCTGCGGGGCTGGCGCTGGCGGCCTCGGTGGCGGCGGTGCTGTTTCTCGGCGGACGCGACGCGGCGCCGACGCTCTCGATCGCCGAGGGGTTGCTGGTGGTGGACGGGCCGCTGCACGCCGCGCTTGAGACCCGCCCCTCCGGCGCGGCGGAGACGGCGGCCGACGGCGCGCGGTTCATCCCCAGCGCCACCTTCGCCGACGCTTCGGGGCGCCATTGCCGCGAGGTCGAGGCCGTCGCCCCCGGCGCCGCCAGCGCCCGCGTGGTCGAGGCGCTGATCGCCTGCCGCGAGGATGGCGGCGTCTGGCGCGTGGCGGCGGCGGTCGCCGAGCACCCGGCGCACAAGCA
>CAZOZE010000097.1:0-8791 GCA_964584215.1 uncultured Rhodobacterales bacterium | reverse complement strand
CCCTTGGCGATGATGCGCGCGGTGGTGGTCTTGCCGACGCCGCGCACGCCGGTGAGGATGAAGGCGTGGGCGATGCGGTCGGCCTCGAAGGCGTTGCGCAGCACGCGCACCATGGCGTCCTGCCCGATCAGCGTCTCGAAGCTCTGCGGGCGATGCTTGCGCGCGAGCACCTGATAGGCGGCGGTCTCGGCAGGGGCGGGGCTTGCGCTGTCATCCATGGGTCGCCGCCGTTCCTTCGCGCCTGTCGCCGGTGAGAGTAGCGGGACGGGCCTGCGCGCGGCAAGGCCGGGGTGAGAGGCTGGACAACGACCCAAGCGGGGCTCGTTACGGCTGCTTCCTTCCGGACCTGACCGGGTTGGCGAGGCGCCTGCCCGCGCCAACCTCTCGATTGCGGAGATAACAGCGCGGCGACGGTTTCGCAAGTTGCCCCGCGCGCCGGGCTGGCGCATCATAGTCGCCTGCGACAGCGAGGCTTTCCATCTCATGCTCAACCCCACTTTCGCGGGCGGCGCCATCGACCGCGCCACCCACCTGCGCCGCGACGCCGCGACGCTGCTGGCCGACCCCGCCGCGCGAATCCTGCCGTTATGGCGCGGCAAGCCGCTGATCGACGACGACCCCGCGCCCCGGCTGGCGTGGCTGGGCGCCGACGATCCGGTGACGCAGGGCGCCGCCGAGCCGCCGGTGTTTCTGGGCATGGCGCCGGGGGGCGCGCGATTCGCGCTCGACGTCTCGCACATGCCGGGGCCTCAGAGCGCGGAGGGTTTCGCCGATCCGGTGACGCTCGACCTGACGCCGACGCGGCGGTTCATGGAGCTGCGCGGCGTGATGGGCGCGCTCGGCCCCGCCGACGCAGGCGACGCCGCCACCGCCAAGGGCGTGATCGAATGGCACCGCAGCCACGGCCATTGCGCGCGCTGCGGCGCGAAGAGCCTGCCCGAGGACGGCGGCTGGCGGCGCGGCTGCGCCGCCTGCGGCGCCCAGCATTTCCCGCGCACCGATCCGGTGGTGATCATGCTGGTGCTGCACCAGGGCCGCGCGCTGCTGGGCCGTCAGGCGGCCTGGCCGGAGAAGATGTACTCGCTGCTGGCGGGTTTCATGGAGCCGGGCGAGACCATCGAGGAGGCGGTGCGCCGCGAGACGCTGGAGGAGGCCGGGGTGCGGGTGGGCCGGGTGCGCTATCTGTGCTCGCAGCCGTGGCCGTTTCCGTCGTCGCTGATGATCGGCTGCGTCGCCGAGGCGCTGGGCGACGAAATCCGCCGCGTGGACGAGGAGCTTCAGGCCGCGCTCTGGGCGCCGATGGCGGAGGTGGCCGCGTCGCTGAGCGGCGGCGACGCCCGCTTCACCGCCGCGCGCAAGGGGGCGGTGGCGCGGGTGATCCTGGAAGCCTGGGTCGCGGGCCGGGTGGCGGGTTTCCCCGCCGCGCCCGCCGCGCCTTGATCCGCATCAACGCCGGAACATGCGCGTCGCCGTATATCCGTGGGTATGACCGCCGCAGACCTGATTCTCGCCCTGTCCGACGCCACCCGCCTGCGTATCGCGCGCCTGCTGGCGCGGGAGGGGCCGTTGTGCGTGTGCGAGCTGTGCGCGGCGCTGGCGCTGGAGCAGCCCAAGGTCTCGCGCCATCTGGCGCGGCTGCGCGACGCGGGGCTGGTGGGCTGCGCGCGCCGGGCGCAATGGGTGGTGTATGCGCTGACGCCGGGGCTGGAGGCCATCGTGCGCGGGGTGCTCGACGCCGCCTGCGCGCTGGGCGAGCCGGGGCCGGACGACGCCGCCCGGCTGGCGGTCGCGCCGCGCCCGGCCATTCCCGACCGCCCGCGCGCGCCGCGCCTGACCGGCGCCAGACCCCTTGTTGGAGAACGCCGATGTCTGACCTGACGCCGCCCGCCGCCCGGGCGCGGGGCTGATGCGCCATGGCGCATGATCATTCCCACGCCGCGCCGGTCGGCGACAGCGCCTTCGCCTGGGGGCTGGCGCTGAATGTCGGGTATCTGACGCTGGAGGCCGGGATCGGCTTCTGGATCGGCTCGCTGGCGCTGCTGGCCGACGCCGCGCACAACCTCACCGACGCGGGCGGGCTCCTGATCGCCTGGGGCGCGGCGGCGGCGGCGCGTCTGGGGCCGCGCGGCGCGTTCAGCTATGGCTTCGGGCGCGGCACGATCCTCGCCGCGCTGACCAACGCGCTGGCGATCCTGATCGGCGTCGGCGTGGTGCTGGCCGAGGCGGCGTCGCGCATCAGCGATCCGCCGGAGGTGGCGGCGGGGCTGGTGGGCTGGGTGGCGGCGCTGGGGATCGCGGTCAACGCGGGCACGGCGCTGTTGTTCATGAAGGCCGCCGCCCATGATCTGAACGCCAAGGGCGCCTTTCTGCACATGGCGGCGGATGCGGCGGTGTCGGCGGCGGTGGTGGTCGCGGCGATCCTGATGGCGCTGACCGGCGCGTGGTGGCTCGACCCGGCGGCGGCGATTCTCGTCAGCGTCGTGATCGCCTGGACAAGCTGGGGCCTGTTGCGCTCGGCGCTGCGGCTGGCGCTGGACGGCGCGCCGGAGGGGATGGACCGCGACGCGCTGCGCGCCGAACTCGCCGCCCTGCCGGGGGTGACGGACGTGCACGATCTGCACGTCTGGGCGCTCAGCACCACGCGCACCGCGCTCAGCGCGCATCTGGTGACGCCCGGCGGCCACCCCGGCGACGCCTTTCTGGAGGACGCCGCGCACGCGCTGCACGACCGCTTTGAGGTCGATCATGTGACGCTGCAGATCGAACTGGGCGAGGGCTGCGGCCAGAGCTGCGCGCCGGTGCGGTGAGGGGCTGCGGCCCGCCCTGCGTCGCCGTGCGATATTTAAATAAAAATTTTATAAATATCAAATTTTTACAGAAATATTTTGTTTTTTATTCGCTGCTAGGAATCGCCGCTGTTGATAACACTGCGCGATGTAGGAGAAAGCGCGATGAAAATCCTTCCTATGCTCAAGAAGCTTCGCCGCGATGAGCGCGGCATCTCGGCGGTCGAATACGCGATTCTGCTGGGCGTGGTCGGCGTGGCGCTGGTCAGCGTCCTTGGCACCACAAGCAGCGGAATCGGCGGTTTCGTGTCCAATCAGATCACGGCGCTGACGAGCAGTGTGGGTGGCACGGGCGGCGCGACGACCCCCTGACCGCAGGCCGTCGCGCCGCCACCGTCACGCCGCATCGCATGCCGCATGACGGTGGCGCCGATGGCTTGACGACAGCCCGCCCCACGTCGCGCCGGATGGCGTGGCGCTGAGTGGATTGGGTCTTCAGTTGCGCTTTCTCGAATGGAAAGGCGGTGTCCCCATGTCGGTCGCGCTGTTCGCGCCCGTGTTGCTGCTGGCCGCCGCCGCGTTCTGCGACGCGCGGTGGCGCGTCATCCCCAACGGACTCACTGTGGCGCTGGCGCTGGGCGGGGTGATCTGGGCGCTGGCGACGCTGGGCGTGTCAGGCGCGGCGGGAAGCTTGCTCGCCGCGTTGGCGGTGTTCGCGGGCGGCGCGGCGCTGTTCGCGGCGGGCGTGATGGGCGGCGGCGACGTCAAGCTGGCGGCGGCGCTGACGCTGTGGCTGACGAGCGCGCAGCTGGCGCCCTTTCTGGTCGTCACCAGCCTTGCAGGCGGCGCGCTGGGCCTTGGCTTTGTGCTGTGGCGGATGGGGGGCGCGCTGGCCGGGGGCGCCGGGGCGCGGGACGCCTGGACCTCGGCGATGCGGGCGTCCGCGCCTTATGGCGTGGCGATTGCGGTGGGCGGCGCGCTCACCCTTGCGGCGGGAGCATGAGGACGACATGAGCATTCTGGGCAAACTTCTCATCATCTTCGCCTTCGCCGTCAGCGCGGTGGGGTTCATGGTCTATAACGGCGTCATCGGCCCTGCAGAAAGCGCCGTGGAGACGCCGGAAATCAGGGTGCGCGTCGCGGCGCAGGATCTGCAGGTCGGCACCTTCCTCGACGACGCCAAGGCGCCGCTGAAGCCGATGGCCCCGGAACTGGTGGCCGAGGATTTTGTGACCGACGCGGGCGGGGCGATGGTCGGCGCGGTGATCATCGCGCCGGTCGTGGCGGGTCAGCCGGTCAGGCGCGGCGCGCTGCTGGCGCCGGGGCAGGACGGCTTTCTCGCCGCCGTGCTGCGGCCGGGGTTCCGCGCCGTGTCGCTGGCGGTTGACGCGGTGTCGGGGGCCGCGGGGCTGATCCTGCCCGGCGACCGGGTTGACCTGCTGCTGACGCAGCAGCTCGACGCGGAGGCGGTGGCCTCGACCGATCCGGGCCGCCGCTGGGCCAGCGAGACCATTCTGCGCAACGTGCGGGTGATCGCGGTCGATCAGAAGCTGGGCAGCGACCTTGCGGCGCGCACCGCCGAGGGCGCCCCCGCCGTCAGCATCGCGCGCACCATCACGCTTGAGGTGCCGCCCGAAGGCGCCGAGACCATCGCGGTGGCGCGCAACCTGGGCGCCATCTCGCTGACGCTGCGCAGTCTTATCGTGCAGGGCCCGGACGGCGAACGCCCCGACGCCGAGGCCGACGGCGCGGCGCCGCAACCGACATGGGCCAGCGACGTGAGCGCGGTCACCCGCGCCACGCTGGGCCGCGCCGAAGCACCCCGACCCGTCGCCGACGCGACGCCCACAGTCCGCGTCGTCAAGGTGCTGCGCGGCGTGCGCGAGGAGAACCTCAGCCAATGAACGCTTGCAGGCACGCATACGCCCTGACGGCCGTCGCGCTGATGTGCGCCCCGGCCCTCGCGCAGGATCGCGGCGCGCTGACGCTGGGGGTGGGGCAGGGGTCGCTGATCCAGCTCGCCCAGCCCGCCGCGACGGTGTTCGTCGCCAACCCCGAGATCGCCGACATCCAGATCGCCGGGCCGCAGTCGATCTTCGTGTTCGGCCAGAGCATCGGGCGCACCACGCTGTTCGCGCTCGACGATCAGGGCGGCGCGCTGCTCCAGCGCGACGTGCGCGTGGAGCACGACCTGTCGCAGCTGCGCCGGATGCTGGCCTCGCGCTTTCCCGATACGAAGGTGACGGTCAGCTCCGGCCCCGGCTCGATCATGATCGAGGGCGCGGTCGAAACCGCCCAGCAGGCTGACGCGATCGCATCTACCGTGGCGGGGCTGGCGGGCGAGGCGAGCCGCGTGGTCAACCGCATGACCGTGACCGCCCCCGCGCAGGTCAACCTGCGGGTGCGCGTGGCGGAGGTGTCGCGCAACATCGACCAGCGGCTGGGCTTCAACTGGAACGCGCTGCTTAATCTCGGAGACTTCGCCTTCACGGTGCTCACCGGAACGGGCGTGCCGAGCGGCATCTCCGCGATTGGCGAAACGTTCGGCGCGATTGGCGGACAGCTAAAGACGGGCGATGTCAACATCAACGTGCTGATCGACGCGCTGAACCGCGAGGGACTGGCGCGCACGCTGGCCGAGCCGAACCTCACCGCGCTGTCGGGCGAGACGGCCAGCTTCACCGCCGGCGGCGAGTTCCCGATCCCGGTGGCGCAGGACGGCGCCACCACGACCATCGAGTTCAAGCAGTTCGGCGTGATCCTCGACTTCACCCCCACCGTGCTATCGCCCGACCGCATCAGCCTGCGGGTGCGCCCGGAGGTGAGCGATCTGACCACCAACGGCGCGATCAAGGTGGAGGGGTTCGACATTCCCGCCCTCACCGTGCGCCGGGTGGACACAACGGTGGAGCTGGCCAGCGGCCAGAGCCTGGTGATCGGCGGCCTGCTCCAGCAGGGCACACGCGACATCGTGGAGAAGGTGCCGGGCCTTGGCGATGTGCCGGTGCTGGGGTCGCTGTTCACCTCGACGCGCTACCAGAACAACGAGACCGAGCTGATCGTGACCGTCACACCCTATGTCGTGCGCCCGACGCGGCCCGACGCGCTGCCGACGCCGCTGGGCGTCGCGCCGCCGGGGCAGTCGCTGGAGGCGCTGCTGTCGGCGCGGGCGTCGGGCGCCGCCGCGCCGCGCCGCCTGCACGGCCCCGTCGGCTTCACCTATTAAGGATGCGGATCATGCGAAGCACCCTCGGCCCGCTCATGGCCGCCGCGCTGCTGGCGGGATGCGCGGCCCCGCAGTTTCCCCGACAGGCGGCCTATCCGTTCGGCATGGCGGCGGCGCAGCAGTCCGCCAAGGCGCGCGGCGCGGGGGCGCCCTCGATGGTCGCCCTGCAATGCCCGGGCTGGGAGCAGGCGCGCCTCAGCCATCCCATCGACGCGATCAACGGTAACCCGCTACCCGCCGAATCCCTGCGGATCGGCTGTCATAATCAGGCGGCGCTCGACGCGATGGTGGCGCGCCCGTCCGACCTGACCGCGCCGCCTGCGCGGATGTCGCCCGGCGACGCCGCCGCGCAGAACCGCGCCATCGAGCGTCGCCGGACCATCGGTCTCGTCCCGCTGCCCGAGCCGCAGCGCGCGAGCGCGGCGATCGGAGGCTAGGGCATGGCGCAGACCCAGGCGAAAAAAGACGCGGCGGCGCGCTGCGAGGTGGTCGCCATCGTCGCCGACCGCGAGACTCAGGGCTTCATGGCGGGCTATCTCGCCGAGGCGGTGGTCGGCGGCGTGCATCTGGAGATCGGCGGCGTCGCGCAGGCGGCGGCCTATCTGGAGAACGCCGAGACGCCGCCGCGCCTGCTGATCATCGACCTGAGCGGCATGGAGACGCCGCTCTCGCAGGTCGATCGTCTTGCCGAGGTCTGCGAACCCGGCGTGGCGGTGATCGCGCTGGGCGAGACCGAAAACGTCCATCTTTTCCGCGAATTGATCCGTGCGGGCGTGTCGGACTACATCACCAAGCCGCTGTCGCCGGAATTGCTGGAGCCCTATGTGCGCGACCGGCGCATCGCGATCGCGCCCGAGGAAGGGCCGTCGCGGCGGGGCCGGGTGATCGCGGTCACCGGCGGGCGCGGCGGCGTGGGCGTCACGACGCTGGCGGTGGCGACCGCGTGGCGGCTGGCCAACGTGCGCAAGCGGCGGGTGGCGCTGGTCGATCTCGACCTGCACGGCGGCGCCGCCTGTGTGCAGCTGGGGCTTCAGGCGGGCGGCCTGATCGACGCGCTCGACAACCACGCCCGGCTCGACGCGCTGTTTCTGGAGCGCACGCTGATCCGCCACGGGCCGCGCCTGTCGGTGCTGGCGGAGGAGGCGCCGCTGAAGCGTGACATCGTGCTGAACCCGGTGGCGCTCGACGCGCTGCTCGACGCGCTGGCCGAGGAGTTCCATTACATCGTCGTCGATCTGCCGCGCAGCTTCGGCGCCGCGCACGCCCATGTGTTCGACAAGGCGCGCACCCGCATCATCGTGCTCGACCGCACCCTGCCTGCGCTGCGCGACGGGGCCCGGCTGCTGGAGCTGACGCGCGAGACGCAGGGATCGACGGTCGTGGTGGTCAACGACCATCACCCCGGCCTGAAGCGCATCATCACCGCGCAGACGATCGAAAGGGCGCTGGGCCGCGCCGCCGACATCGAGATCGACTACGACAAGGGCGCCGCGCGGCAGGGCGACAACCTCGGCGAGCCGCTGGGCGAGCGCGGCGGGCCGATGGCGCGCGCGGCGGACGATCTGGTGGCGGCGCTCTCGGGTCGTCGCGCCGCCGCGTCGGGCGTGCGGCGGCTGTTCGGCCTGCTGGGGGCGAGGCGATGAGTTTCGGACGCCGCCGCGCGCTCACCCGTCCCGCGCCGATGGCGGCGCCGGAACCTGCGCTGGAACCGGCCTATGCGCCGCCGCCGGTCTCCGCCGCCGCTGCGCAAGACGCCGCGCCCGCCGTCGCTCCGCCGCCGGAGGTCTCGCGCGGCGACGCCGAGGACCACGCGCTCGCCGACCGCGCCTACGAGGTGGTGCGCGAGGAGCTTTTCACCCGCATGAACGTCTCGGCGGCGGTGCTTGGCGGGCGCGAGGTGATGGCGCGCCAGCTGCGCCCGGTGGTGGCCGAGATCGTGGCGCAAAAGCGCCTGCGCCTCAGCAAGCTGGACCAGGATTTGATGGTCGAGCGGATGCTCGACGACATGTTCGGCCTCGGGCCGATCGAGCCGCTGCTGGTGGACCCGTCGATCAACGACATCCTGATCAACGGGCCGAAACAGGTCTATGTCGAGCGCTTCGGCAAGCTGACGCTGACCGACGTGAGCTTCGCCGACAACGACCAGCTCACCAACATCGCCCAGCGCATCGCCGCCTCGGTGGGCCGGCGCGTCGATGAGGCCAGCCCGCTGGTGGACGCGCGGCTGGCCGACGGCTCGCGCGTCAACATCGTCACGCCGCCGCTGGCGCTGAACGGCACCTGCGTCTCGATCCGCAAGTTCGCCCGCCACCGCATCGGGTTCAGCCAGATGGTGGCGCAGCGCAACATGTCCGCCGCCATGGCGCGGCTGCTGGAGATCGCGGGCAAGATCCGGCTCAACGTGCTGATCTCGGGCGGCACCGGCTCTGGCAAGACAACGCTGCTCAACGCCATGTCGGGCACCATCAGCCCCGAGGAGCGCGTGGTGACCATCGAGGACGCCGCCGAGCTTCAGCTCCAGCAGCCCCATGTGGTGCGGCTGGAGACGCGGCCGATGAGCATCGAGGGCACCGGCATGATCGACCAGCGCCATCTGGTGGTGAACGCGCTGCGCATGCGGCCCGACCGCATCATCCTGGGCGAGACGCGCGGCGCCGAGGCGTTCGACGTGCTGCAGGCGATGAACACCGGCCACGACGGCTCGATGACCACGGTCCACGCCAACACCGCGCGCGACGCGCTGATCCGGCTGGAGAACATGGTGATCTCCGGCAACCCC
>CAZOZE010000096.1:0-7594 GCA_964584215.1 uncultured Rhodobacterales bacterium | reverse complement strand
CATGGTGATGCCGGTCGGCGCCGACACGCTGGCCGACGCGGTGCGGATCGGCTCGGAGGTGTTTCACACGCTGAAGAAAGAGCTTTCGGCGGCGGGCCACAACACCAACGTCGGCGACGAAGGCGGCTTTGCGCCCAACCTTGGCTCGACCCGCGACGCGCTGGATTTCATCATGAAGGCGATCGAGAAGGCCGGCTATCGCCCCGGCGACGATGTGTTCCTGGCGCTGGATGCGGCGGCGTCCGAATTCTACGCGGACGGCGTCTATGATCTGAAGGGCGAGGGCAAGAAGCTCGGCTCGGACGAGATGGCGCAGTATCTGGCCGATCTGGTCGGCGCCTATCCGATCCTGTCGGTCGAGGACGGCATGGCCGAGGACGACTGGGAGGGCTGGCGCGCGCTGACCGACCTTCTGGGCGACCGCTGCCAGCTTGTCGGCGACGACCTGTTCGTGACCAACACCGAACGGCTGGTGCGCGGCGTCGAGGAGGGCGCGGCGAACTCGATCCTGATCAAGGTCAACCAGATCGGCACGCTGTCGGAGACGCTCGACGCCGTCGAGACCGCGCATCGCGCGGGCTATACCGCCGTCATGTCGCACCGCTCCGGCGAGACCGAAGACGCCACCATCGCCGATCTCGCGGTCGCCACCAACTGCGGCCAGATCAAGACCGGCTCGCTGGCCCGCTCCGACCGGATGGCGAAATACAACCAGCTGATCCGCATCGAGGAGGAGCTGGGCGACGCCGCCGTTTTCGCCGGGCGCGCCGTCCTGCGCGGCTGATCGCCAAGCTGGGCTTTATCCTTAACCCGCCATGGCGCATAGTCTGCGAACGCGCGCCATGGCGCAGGGGTGACGGGGGGCTCGATGGGTGAGGGACAGCGTCTGCGGGCGTTCGACGCGGTGTTCGCCTTCGCGATTCTGGCGGGCGTGGCGAACTTCGCCTACCACGCCGTGCAAGGCGACTACGGCCTGTTCTCGATCATCGCCAGCGAGGCGGAGGAGCGGACGCTGGCGGCGGAGCTCGCCACCGTGCGCGCCGAGCGCGCGGCGCTGGAGAACCGCGTCGCGCGGCTGAACACGGGCTTTCTCGACCTCGACATTCTCGACGAGACCGGCCGCGACATGCTGGGCCTGATCGGCGCCGACGAAGTCGCGCTGCGCTGACCGCGCGCCCCGCCCGTCGGCGCGCAGGAACAAGAAGGAACCCCGAGCATGGCCGCCCGCAAACCCGCCCCCGCCAAGACCGCCGCCTCCGCAGACGCCTCCCCCACGGCCGCCGCGCGTCAGGAGGAGCTGACGCGCGCCTATCGCGACATGCTGCTGATCCGCCGCTTCGAGGAGCGCGCGGGGCAGCTGTACGGCATGGGGCTGATCGGCGGATTCTGTCACCTCTACATCGGACAGGAGGCGGTGGTGGTCGGCCTGACGGCGGCGACCGAGGACGGCGACCAGACCACCACCTCCTACCGCGACCACGGCCACATGCTGGCCTGCGGCATGGACCCCAGAGGCGTGATGGCGGAGCTGACCGGGCGCGCCGACGGCTATTCGGGCGGCAAGGGCGGCTCGATGCACATGTTCTCGCGCGAAAAGGCGTTCTTCGGCGGCCACGGCATCGTCGGCGGACAAGTTCCCATCGGCGCGGGCTTGGGCTTCGCCAACAAGTATCTGGAGAATGGCAGGGTCAGCCTTGTGTATTTCGGCGACGGCGCCGCCAATCAGGGCCAGGTCTATGAGACCTTCAACATGGCCAGCCTGTGGAAGCTGCCGGTGGTGTTCGTGATCGAGAACAACCAGTACGCCATGGGCACCTCGCTGGCGCGGGCGTCTTCGACCCCGGCGCTCTATACGCGCGGCGCCGCCTTCGCCATTCCCGGCGAGGCGGTGGACGGCATGGACTATGACGCGGTGAAGCAGGCGGGGCTGAAGGCGCTGGCGCACTGCCGCGGCGGCGGCGGCCCGTACATCCTCGAGATGGACACCTACCGCTATCGCGGCCACTCGATGTCGGACCCGGCGAAATACCGCACGCGCGAGGAAGTGACGAAAATGCGCGACGAGAAAGACCCCATCGAGCATGTGCGCAAGCAGCTGATCGCGCTGGGCGTCGCCGAGGAGGCGCTCAAGGAGGCGGACAAGGCGGTGAAGGCGCAGGTCAACGACGCGGCGCAATTCGCGCAGGAAAGCCCGGAGCCGGACGCCTCGGCGCTCTGGACCGACATCTACGCCAGCGCGTGAGGGGCTTGCGATGACCATCGAAATCCTGATGCCCGCGCTCTCGCCCACCATGGAGGAGGGGACGCTGGCGAAATGGTGCGTGAAGCCGGGCAACCGCGTGTCCTCTGGCGACGTGATCGCCGAGATCGAGACCGACAAGGCGACCATGGAGGTCGAGGCGGTCGATGACGGCGTGATCGGGGCGCTGCTGGTGGCGGAGGGCGCGCAGGGCGTGAAGGTCAACACGCCGATCGCCACGCTGCAGGAGGATGGCGAAAGCGCCGCTGCGGCGCCCTCCTCCGCGCCCTCCCCACCGCCTGCGCCCGCAGCGGCGGGAGCGCCCGCCGCGCCAAAGGCCGCCGCCGAACCCCTTGCGGCGCCGGAAACAGACGACTTCCCGCCGGGGACGACCTTCCGCACCCAGACCGTGCGCGAGGCGCTGCGCGACGCGATGGCCGAGGAGATGCGCGCCGACGAGCGCGTGTTCATCATCGGCGAGGAGGTCGCGGAGTATCAGGGCGCCTACAAGATCACCCAAGGCTTGCTCGACGAGTTCGGCTCCCGCCGCGTGGTCGATACGCCGATCACCGAGCACGGCTTCGCCGGGCTGGCGGTGGGCGCGGCGTTCGGCGGGCTGCGGCCGGTCGTCGAGTTCATGACTTTCAACTTCGCGATGCAGGCCATTGATCAGATTGTCAATTCAGCCGCGAAAACCCTGTATATGTCCGGCGGGCAGATGGGTTGCCCCATCGTGTTTCGCGGCCCGAACGGCGCGGCGGCGCGGGTCGGCGCCCAGCACAGCCAGGATTTCGCGGCCTGGTATGCGCAGATTCCGGGGCTGAAGGTGTGCATGCCCTACAGCGCCGCCGACGCGAAGGGCCTGCTCCGCGCCGCGATCCGCGACCCCAACCCGGTGGTGTTTCTGGAGAACGAAATTCTCTACGGCAGATCTTTCGAGGTGCCCGAGATCGACGACTGGACCGTGCCGATCGGCAAGGCGCGCGTCGCGCGGGCGGGGCGCGACGTGACCATCGTCAGCTTCGGGATCGGCATGACCCACGCGCTGGAGGCGGCGGCCGCGCTGGCGACGGAGGGGATCGAGGCGGAGGTGATCGACCTGCGCTCGCTCAGGCCGATGGACACCGCCGCCGTGGTGCGGTCGGTGCAGCGCACCAACCGTTGCGTCACGGTCGAGGAGGGCTGGCCGGTCGGCTCGATCGGCGATCACATCGCGGGCGTGCTGATGCGCGAGGCGTTCGACTGGCTCGACGCGCCGGTGCTGAGCCTGACCGGCAAGGACGTGCCGATGCCCTACGCCGCCAATCTCGAAAAGCTGGCGCTGGTCACAATCGCCGAGGTCGTCGCCGCAGCGAAGTCCGTCTGCTACCGCTGAAAGGGGACGCGCGATGCCGATCAACATCCTGATGCCCGCGCTGTCGCCGACCATGGAGGAAGGCGCGCTCGCCAAATGGCTGGTCAAGCCCGGCGACGCGGTCGCGCCCGGCGACGTGATCGCCGAGATCGAGACCGACAAGGCGACCATGGAGGTCGAGGCGGTCGATGAGGGGGTGATCGGCGAGTTGCTGGTGGCGCAGGGCGCGCAGGGCGTGAAGGTCAACGCCGTGATCGCGACGCTGCTGGCCGAGGGCGAAAGCGCCGGGGCGCCCGCGCCCGCCGCCGCCCCCGCAGCGGCGCCTGCGCCTGCGCCCGTCGCCGCCCCGGCGCCCGCGCCATTCGCCGCCCCGGCGCCCGCGCCAATCGCGGGCGCGCAGGCATTAGGGGCGGCCCGCGTCTTCGCCACGCCGCTCGCCCGCCGTCTGGCGGCGGAGAAGGGCGTTGACCTCGCCGGGGTGCGCGGCTCAGGCCCGCATGGCCGGATCGTGAAGGCGGATGTGGAGCGCGCCGCACCCGCCGCCGCGCCTGCGCCCGCCGTTCAGGCCCCGGCGCCCGCCCGCGCAGCCCCGGCGGCGCCGTCGGCGGGGGCGATCCTGGGGCTTTACGCCGACCGCGCCTTCACCGAGGTCGCGCTTGACGGGATGCGCCGCACCGTCGCCGCGCGGCTGACCGAAGCCAAGCAGACCGTGCCGCATTTCTACCTGCGCCGCGACATCGAGCTGGACGCGCTTATCGCGTTGCGCGCGCAGATCAACGACCGCAGCGCGGCGCGCGGGGTGAAGCTGTCGGTCAACGACTTCATCATCCGCGCGGCGGCGCTCGCCCTGCAGGCGGTTCCCGCCTGCAACGCGGTCTGGGCGGGCGACCGCATCCTGCGCTTCCAGGCGTCGGATGTGGCGGTCGCGGTGGCGGTGAAGGGCGGGCTGTTCACGCCGGTGCTGCGCGACGCGGAGGCCAAGCCGCTGTCGCAGCTTTCCGCCGAGATGCGAGACCTGGCCGCCCGCGCCCGCGCGCGAAAGCTGGCGCCGCAGGAGTATCAGGGCGGCGCCTTCGCGATCTCGAACCTCGGCATGTTCGGCGTGGACAGTTTCGACGCGGTGATCAACCCGCCGCACGGCGCGATTCTGGCGGTGGGCGCAGGCGTGCGCCGCCCGGTGGCGCGCGGCGACGCGGTGGCGCTGGCGACGGTGATGACCGCCACGCTCTCGGTGGATCACCGGGTGATCGACGGCGCGCTCGGCGCGCAGTTCCTCGGCGCGCTGAAGGGACTGCTGGAGGATCCGCTGGCGCTGTTGGTCTAGCGCCATACTTCCGGCGCGGCCAAGACTGGTGCGGCCCGTTCTGGTGCGGCCCGTTCTGGTGCGGACGGTGGGACTCGAACCCACACTCCACGGGGGAAGCGGATTTTAAGTCCGCTGCGTCTACCATTCCGCCACGTCCGCGCCGCCGGTTTTCTGCCACAGCCGCGCGCCCGGCGCGAGGGGGTCAGGCGGGCGGCGTCTCACTGACCTCCCCGACAAGGCGGTTCCGCCGATGCCAATCGAGGGCTTCCTCCATCACCCGCAGGGCGGGCGCGCGGGCCTCGCGGATCGACTGTCCGTGAAGGTTGCACAGAAACTCGTTTCCGGGCAGGGCGCGGACCGGCGCCGGAACCAGAATGGTCCGGTTCTCTGCAACGCCAATCAACCCCCGGTCGAATGACCAGTGGAGTTCCTTCGTCAGCGGCAAGCCATTTGCGGGATGATCCGAACCCTTTTCGCTCACCGGCACCACATGTGCCGCGTCGAGGCCTAGGATCATGTGACCCACTGGCGATATGAATTTGCGTCCGGTGAAAGCACAGCGGCAGTCGTATTGATCGAGTAGCTTTGCGCGAAAAGCCCTGTCGCGAGCCTTTCGGACGGTCGTCGTCTCGGTCGTCGGGCGATCGCCATCGAAGGCCGCAGGCGGCTTTGCGGCCTCGGCTTCGATATAATTCCCGGCCTCGGCGATCTGCCTGACGCTGACCGGCGGGTTGTCGGGATCGAGTGCGCCCCACCTGCCCTTGCCGATATGCGCGTCGAGCTCGCGATACGCCGCCGTGCCCTGCCGGATCAGATGAAGCTGGATATAGCCATCGTCATCAAGGTCTTTCGTGAACAGAAGGATATCGTCCTCGCTCGCCGCGTTCCTTAGCGCGCCAAGGTTATCCGTGAGACGTCGCTCAGGCGGCCTTGTTCCCCCCCAGGTCTGATGCTGATAGCGGGTTTGGACTGTGCCGACCCGGTCACCATCGACATACAGATCGGCAGTAAGCATCAGGTCCACCGTCGGCCCGCTGACCGCCGTCACAGCGGGAAGCGGCGGGAAAAACTGCGCGATGGCTTTGGGAACGACGATCCCACCTTGGTGGCCGCGCGCGCGACCCGTATCGTTGTGCGCCAGCTTCTTGAAAACCGAGGTGTCGAGCATGCGCCCAGTCCTACCAATAACTCAGTGTCTGATTTCTTCCGCGAGGGCGTCAAGTCGCCTCTCCGCCCCTTCGCGGAGTTCGCATTCCCACAGCACAATAACGCGCCACCCGGCGGCGCGGAGCGCAGCCTGATTGCGCGTGTCGCGTGCGCTGTTTCCCTCCAGCTTTTCGCGCCAGCGCTTCGCGTCGGTTTGCGGGACTTTGTAGTATCGACACCCTGCATGCGCATGCCAGAAGCAACCTTGGACGAAAACGATAACTCTTTTTGCCCGAAATACAAGATCTGGACATCCGGGCAGGTCGCGACAGTAAAGCCGAAATCGCAGCCCTCTTTTGTGAAGACCGCGCCTCACAATTAACTCAGGCCTCGTATTCTTAGCTTTAATTGCAGCCATGTTCCGGCTGCGCGCTGCTTTGTCGTGGACGTCAGCCAACAGCCGCCAAGGGCTTTCCGGCATCAAGCGCCGCAGCGATATGGGGCGCCATGATCCTTGCGACTTCCCTGAAAACCGGCACCGCCACGCTGTTGCCGAATTGCTTATAGGCTTGCGTGTCGCTCACCCGCCGACCGGGTTCGTCGGGGATAGCGAAGGCATCGGGATAACCCATGATCCGAGCACACTCTCGGGGCGTTAGCCTGCGAGGATTTCTGCCGTGCTGCGCCACCAGTATTTCTGATCCGTCTTTGTAATAGCGGGCCGAAAGAGTCCTGCATGTATCACCCCGACCGACGAGGCCAAACCCAAAACCGTTGCCCGCCGTCTTGTGCTTCGCTGCATAGCCCTGCAAATAATTCCAAAGATGGTCAGTCAGCGTATATTTCGGATTGACCATCGCGCACGGTCCCAGAGTGTAGTCCCGCTCGGGGGCTTCGCTGCCGTCCTCGGGATGAAGCACGTCGGCCATCGTGCTAAGGCCTTTCTCAGGCGCTGTCAGATCGTCGAACGTGAAACCCGTGTCTTCAAGAAAACCGACAAGCACGATGCGTTCGCGATGCTGCGGCAGAAAGTGCTTTGCGTCGATAATCCGGTCGCGAACAGTGTAGCCCAGTTCCTCAAGCGCGCCCATGATCACAGCGTAGGTTTTACCGCCGTCGTGGCTGCGCAAGTTCTTCACGTTTTCCAACAGGAATGCTGCCGGGCGGTGGTGCTTCAGGATGCGGACGACCTCGTAGAACAAGGTGCCTTGGGCCTCGCATTCAAACCCATGCTTGCGACCGAGAGCATTTTTTTTTGAAACTCCGGCGATGGAGAACGGCTGACACGGAAAGCCCGCGCAAAGAACAGTGTGCGCCGGAACCTCGGTCGCGGCGACCTCGCGGATGTCTCCGGCGATGGGGCGGTTATCGCGGTAGTTTGCCTCGTAGGTGTAGCGGGCGTATTTGTCCCACTCGGAAGTGAAGACGCAACGCCCGCCGATGCTCTCCATCGCGAGACGCAGCCCGCCGATGCCAGCAAACAAATCTATGAACGTAAATCCGTCCGTCATGGCTGGGCGCTCCCGTCGTGTTTCCTTGGCTCTTTTGA
>CAZOZE010000095.1:0-6805 GCA_964584215.1 uncultured Rhodobacterales bacterium | reverse complement strand
GCGATGGTCTCGCCGATCCGTTCGCCGCGTTCCTTCAGCGCTTCGTAGCAGCCGATTGCCATGAGATCGTTGGCGCAGAAGATGGCGTCGGGGCGGCGCGGCCCCGCCATGAGCCGCAGGGTCGCGGTCCGGCCGCCGCTTGGCATGAAGTTGCCCTCGACCACCAGCGACGGGTCGAGCGGAACGCCTGCGGCGCGCAGCGCCCGTTCATAGCCCTCCAACCGCTGTTCGGAGGCCTCCATCCACGGCTCGCCCGAGATGAAGGCGATCCGTCGATGACCGGCGGCGATGAGCGCGGTCGTCGCGGCCTCGCCGCCTCGCCGCTCCGCCGGCACGATCGAGGGGAACCGGCCCTCCGCGTCGTGGCAGTTGAGAAGCACGGCCCGATGGCCCGCCAGCGCATCCGGCGGCGCGACAAGCCGCGTCAGGATCGAGCTGTAGATCACGCCCCGGACGCGGTCGCTCGCCCATTTACGGAGCACCGCAGCCTCGTAATCGCGCTGGCCGCCGGTCATGACGACTTCGAGCATCACGTTCTGCTTCCAGGCCTCCTCCTGAGCGCCGTCGATGGAGATCGCGGCGAAGGGGCTGGTGGCGATCTCGTCGATCATCAGGCCGATGACCCCATGTCCGGCGGCCTTCTGCGGGCGGCCCGCAGCCCTTGGCCGGTAGCCGAGGGCGTGAACGGCGTCGAGAACCCGCCGGCGGGTCTCGCCGCTGATCCGCATGTCCTCAAGCCCGTTCAGAACAAAGGACACCGTCGATTGCGACACGCCGGCGCGGACGGCGACTTCCTTCATCGTCACGCGCACCGGGTCTGGGTTTGCGTTCTCGGGCATGGCTTTGCGAATCCTGTTGGCGGCGCCAATAAATATTGCTAAACTTATTAGCACAATAAGAATGACGCGCTTGGGGAGAAGGCGATGCCGGAGACGGTCCGCAGACGGCGATCCCTCAGTCAGACGCAGGCGGCGCTGGTGTTGCTGGCGCCGTTCCTGACGGTCTATGGCCTGTTCCTCGTCTATCCCTTCTTTCGCGGCGTCTGGATCAGTCTGCACGACTGGAACCTGATGGCGGTCGCCATGAACCCCGACGCGGCGACCTTCGTGGGCCTGCGCAACTATGAGCGCGTTATGTGGGGCGCCAACATCGTCTGGGGGCCGCTGGCCAGCCCGGTCGCCCAGATCGCGGGCATGGCGGGCGTCGCCGCCGCCTTCGCGCTGCGCCGCGCGGGGCGCGCCAGCCGGGCTGCGGCGCTGGCGCTCGGCGTCGCGTCGGTCCTGCTGATCGTCCTGTCCGGATTTCACCCCGGCGAGGGCGGACGATGGTATGACCGGCGGTTCTGGCCGGTCGTGGGCAACACGATCCTGTTCGTCGCGCTGGCGGTTCCGGGCGTCACCGTCTCCGCGCTGCTGATCGCCGCCGCGATCAGCCGGCAGACCCGCGCCATGGCGGCGCTCAGGACGGTGTTCTTCCTGAGCCAGGTGCTGTCGGTGACGGTCGTCACGCTGATCTGGCAGATCATGTTCTCGCCCCGCCAGGGCCTGATCGCCAATGTGACGCAGGCGTTCGGCGGCGCGCCGGTCAACTGGCTGACGGACCAGCAGTTCGCCATGGCGGCCATCGTGATCGCGACGATCTGGTGGTCGCTGGGCATCGCGATGATTCTGTTTCTCGCCGGTCTTCAGGACATCAGCAAGGACATCTACGAGGCGGCGGCGCTCGACAGGGCGACGGGCTGGCGCGCGTTCCGGCACATCACGCTGCCGAACCTCAGGCGCACGATCACGCTTGTGGTGGTCCTGCAGATCATCCTGCACTTTCAGGTGTTCGGACAGGCGCATCTGATGACGCAAGGCGGCCCGAACGACGCGACCCAGGTGCTGGTGCGCTATATCTACCAGACCGCGTTTCGCGACAGCGACCTCGGCCGCGCCTCGGTCATGGCGGTGTTCCTGTTCATCATCATGGGGGCCTTTTCGGTCGTCCAGTTCGTCATCGGCAGGGAGCGGGACTGATGGGCAATCGCGCATACGGCTGGCTGGTGCTCGCGCTATCGATCCCGGCCTTCGTCTGGCTGATCCCGACGCTCTGGATGGTGTCGCTGTCGCTCCAGCCGAACGACGTGCTGGCGCGCACGACCTCGACCACCGCGTTCGGCCTGATCCCGATCCCGTTCACGCTGGACAACTACGCGGCGTTGTTCGCCTTCGGCGACACGCCGCAATGGTTCCTGAACTCCCTCATCGTCGCCGGCGGCATGACGCTGGCCGTGCTCGCCGTCTCGACGACCGCCGGCTACGCGCTGGCCCGGCTGGACTTTCCGTTCAAGACGCCGCTGACCGTCCTGTGCCTGATCGGCCTGATGGCGCCGGAGCAGGCGGTGTTCATCCCACTCTACACGATGTTCGCCGATCTCGGCTGGCACAACAGCTATCATGCGCTGATCCTGCCCCGGGTCGCGACGCCGATCGGCGTTTTCCTGATGATGCAGTTCTTCCGGGCGATCCCGAAGGACATCGAGGAAGCCGCGCGCCTCGATGGCGTCGGCTGGTTGCAGATCTTCTGGCGGGTGATGCTGCCGCTGGCGCGACCGGCGATGATGACGCTGGCGATCCTGACGTTTCTCTACGCCTGGAACGACTATCTCTGGCCGCTGGTCTCGGCGCAGCAACGCGAGATCTTCACCATCACCCTCGGTCTTGCAAGCGTTCAGTCGAACTTCGCCCAGGCCGAAGGGCTGGGCCGCGTCATGGCCTCCGGCGTGATCGCCTCGCTGCCGGTCGTGATCCTGTTCCTGATCTTCCAGCGCTACGTGGTGCAGGCCATGACCGCAGGCGGAAGCAAGGGCTGACAAGGGGCTGACAAGGGGCTGAACGCCCGCAATCCAAGGGAGGAAACCATGAGAAACCTGATCATCGGCGCCGCAACCGGAGCGGTCGCCGCCATCGCCGCCGCCGTCGCCACCGGCGCGCAGGCCCAGGAGATCACGCTTGCGCGGTTCTTCGGCGACTGCGAGGGGGCCGGGACCGACACGGCGGCCAGCGTCGGCGAGGCCTGCATCATCCAGTCGATCATCAACGCCGCCTCCGCGCAGATCGAGGGCGTCACGGTCAATACCCTGCCGACCGACTGGGGCAACTACTACGACCAGATCAAGGCCGCCTACGCCGCAGGCTCGCCGCCGGACATCCACGTCATGCACCGCCACCGCATCCCGGAGTTCGCCGGAATAGGAGCGCTGGCGGATCTCTCGGGCGATCTCGCCGCCGCAGGGATCGACCCTGCGGACTGGACCGACGCGGCGCGCGACGCGGTGACCTTCAACGGCGGCGTCTATGGCGTGCCGATGGATTTCCACGCCAACCTCTGGCATCTCAATATGGACATCCTCGCCGAGGCCGGTCTCGTGAAGGACGGCGCGCCGATCCTGCCCGGCTCGCCCGCCGAGCTTCTCGAACACGCGCGGATGGTCAGACAGGCGACCGGCAAGGATTACCTCGCCGCAGATTTCGCGCAGTTCCCGATCGGGGTCCGGCTGGTTCTCGCGCTGATGTGGCAGCAAGGCGCCAACATCTTCGACGGGAACGGCGTCGCCACCATCGACACCGCCGAGGGCAAGGCCGCCGTCGAGGCGATCACCCGGCTGTTCGACGCAGGCCTCGCCAACCCGAGGCTCAACTACGCCGACAGCCAGCAGGCGTTTCTCAACGGCGAGGCGGCGGTGCTGGTCAACGGAACATGGGTGGTGGATTTCTACTCGATGGAGGCGGCGAAGCCTGAGACCGGCCTCAAGACCTACCGCGTCGCCGACTTTCCCACCCTGTTCGAGACCGGCGCGACCTGGGCGGACAGCCACATCTGGGCTATTCCGGCCTCGCTGAAGGCGAAGCCGGACGACTACGCCGCCGCGCTCAAGGTGCTTGCGTTCATCAACGACCACAACATCGACTGGGCGCGCACCGGGCACATGGCGGTCCGCGCCTCGGTGATCGGGAGCGACGCCTACACCGGGCTGCCGCATCGGTCGGAATACGTCGGCACGGCGGCGATCGCGCGGGACACGCCGCCGAGCGCGCGCTATGGCGCGATCCAGGACGTGCTCAACCGCGAATTGCAGGCGATCTGGCTTACCGGCAAGCCGGTCGGCGACGCGCTCGCGGACGCCGAGCTTGAGGTGCAGGACCTCCTCGACCGCTGACCCGGCCAGCCCGGCGGCCCCCTTCGCGTCTCCCTTCCAGGGGCGGGGGCCGCGCAGTCCGACATCCTGCGGGAGACATGCGATGGAGCGCTGGACGGACGCCGAGGCGAAGGCGTGGGCGGCGGGCCGACCCTGGATCTGCGGCTTCAACTACCTGCCGCCGAGCGCGGTCAACTTTCTCGACATGTGGCGCCGGGACAGTTTCGACCGCGCCGCGATCGAGCGCGATCTGCGCTGGGCTGCGGAGATCGGCTTCAACGCCCTGCGCGTCAATCCGCATTTCCTCGTCTGGAGGCACGACCGCGACGGCCTGATGGAGCGGCTCGACTGGGTGATGGGGGCGGCGGCGCGGCTTGGTCTCTCCACCGCGCCCTGTCTGTTCGACGATTGCGGCTTCGGCGGTTTCGAGCCGGAATACGCCCCGCAGCCGGACCCGATCCCCGGCGTCCACAACAGCCGCGCCGTGGCGAACCCGGGTCGGGCGACGGTGATGGATCGCAGCGCCTGGCCCGCGCTCAAGGCCTATCTGCGCGACGTGGTGCGGACCTTCCGCGATGATCACCGCATCCTGTTCTGGGATCTCTACAACGAGCCGGGCAACCGGATGATCTTCGGCCCGGACGGCTATCGCACATACGACGCGGCGCTGACGGCGCACAGCCACGCGCTGCTGAAGGCGAGCTTTCGCTGGGCGCGGGACGTGGCGCCGTCGCAGCCGCTGACCGTCGCCGCATGGAGCACGCCCCCGCAGGGTGCGTCCATGCCGCCCTATGCGACCGACATCGACGCCACGGCGCTCGCGCTGTCGGACATCGTCAGCTTTCACGCCTACTGGAGCGCCGCCCGCGTCGCGCGCCTGATCGCGCGGCTCGGCGCGCGTCCGGGCGCGTCCAGCCGCCCGATGATCTGTACCGAATGGATGGCGCGCGCGGTGCACAGCCGGATCGACGACCAGTTGCGGCTGTTTCGCGACAGCGGCGTGGGCTGCTTCCAGTGGGGCCTCGTCAAGGGGCGCACGCAGACGCACCTGCCCTGGCCCGCCGACCTCGTCGCGGCGCATGGCGGCGTCGCGACGCGGGACGTTTGGTTTCACGACCTGCTGCACGAGGACGGCCGACCCTTCGATCCCCGCGAGATCGAAACCGTAAAGCTGCTGACAAGGGGCCGGAGAACGCGCCCCGCGATATAGGGAGGAGCATGACATGACCGGCGTGACGCTGCACCGGGTGGTGAAGAAATATGGCGAGACGCAGGTGATCCACGGCGTGGACCTTGCTGTCGAGGACGGCGAGTTCTGCGTTTTCGTCGGCCCCTCGGGTTGCGGCAAGTCCACGCTGCTGCGCATGGTCGCCGGGCTTGAGCAGACCTCTGCGGGCGAGATCCGCATTGGCGACCGCGATGTCACCCGCCTCGATCCGGCGGATCGCGGCGTGGCGATGGTGTTCCAGACCTACGCGCTTTATCCGCACATGACCGTCAGGGAGAACATGAGTTTCGGCCTGCGGATGGCCGGGCATCCAAAGGCCGACATCGCGCGCAAGGTGGCCGAGGCGTCGCGCATCCTGAAGCTCGACGACTATCTTGACCGCAAGCCGAAGGCGCTGTCGGGCGGCCAGCGCCAGCGCGTCGCCATCGGGCGGGCGATCGTGCGCGGCCCGGAGGTGTTCCTGTTCGACGAGCCATTGTCCAATCTGGACGCGGAGTTGCGCGTCGAGATGCGCGTCGAGATCGCCCGGCTGCACGCCGCGATCGGCGCGACGATGATCTACGTCACCCACGACCAAACCGAGGCGATGACCCTCGCCGACAAGATCGTGGTGCTGCGCGACGGTCGTATCGAGCAGATCGGCGCGCCGCTCGACCTCTACCGCGACCCCGACAACCGCTTTGTCGCGGGCTTCATCGGCTCACCCGCGATGAACTTCATGGCCGCGCAATCTGTTGACGGGGGCGCCGGGGTTGCTGCGCTGAAGGCGGTGGTTCCGTCGGGCGCAAGGCTCCCCGCATCCGGCGCCGGACTCATCTTCGGGCTGCGCCCCGAGCATGTCGCAATCGGACCGGGAGACACCCACACGGTCGAGTTGACGGAGGCGCTCGGCGGGGTTTCCTACGCGCATCTGACCTCAGACACCGACGAGAAGCTGATTGTCGAGGAACGCGGCGACGTGCGCTCCACGACGGGCGCGCGCGTCGGCCTCCGCTTCGACCCCGCGCGGGCGTATCTTTTCGACGCCGCGACCGGAAAGCGGCTGCGGTAGGTGACGAGCGCTGACGCATACACATGGCTATGTCTGGCCTGCGGGGTCACGGACATGCGGAAGGGCATCGCGGGTCTGCGCTGATCACCGAGGCGATGATCGGTCAGGAGGCATCCCATTTGGGCGCACCCTCAGGTGACGTTTCGATGTGACGGCGCCAAACGTCACTTATGCGTTGTGTGTCGGTATTTGTGACGCTATCACCATGTCAGCCACCCAAATGTGACAGAGCGCCCATGCCCCGGATCGGATACGCCCGCGTCAGCACGTCAAGCCAGGACCTCGCGATCCAGAAGGCGAAGCTGAAACAGGCGGGCTGTGAGATCGTGCGCGCCGAGACCGGCTC
>CAZOZE010000094.1:0-7235 GCA_964584215.1 uncultured Rhodobacterales bacterium | reverse complement strand
GCTGAACCCGCAGGCCTGCAAGGACGAGATGGGCCGCCTGCGCGTGGCGGCGGCGACCACGGTGGGCGACGCGGGGTTCGAGCGGTCGGCGGCGCTGATCGACGCGGGCGTGGACCTGATCGTGATCGACACCGCGCACGGCCATTCGCTGGCGGTGGCGCAGGCGGTGGAGCGGATCAAGAAGCACTCCAACCATGTGCAGGTGATGGCGGGCAACGTCGCCACGGCGTCGGCCACCCGCGCGCTGATCGACGCGGGGGCCGACTCGGTGAAGGTCGGCATCGGGCCGGGCAGCATCTGCACCACCCGCATCGTGGCCGGCGTCGGCATGCCGCAGCTGACCGCGATCATGGATTGCGTCGAGGAGGCCGCGAAGACCGGCGCGACGGTGATCGCCGACGGCGGCATCAAGTATTCGGGTGATCTGGCCAAGGCGATCGCGGGCGGCGCGCATTGCGCCATGATCGGCTCGATGCTGGCGGGCACCGACGAGGCACCGGGCGAGGTGTTCCTGCACCAGGGCCGCAGCTTCAAGGCCTATCGCGGCATGGGCAGCGTCGGCGCCATGGCGCGCGGCTCCGCCGACCGCTATTTCCAGCGCGAAGTCTCGGAGCAGAAGCTGGTGCCCGAGGGCATCGAGGGCCAGGTGCCCTACAAGGGCTCGGTCGGCAACGTGCTGCATCAGCTTGTCGGAGGCTTGCGTGCGGCGATGGGCTATACCGGCGCGCATGACATCGAGACCATGCGCCGCGCCTGCCGCTTCGTGCGCATCACCGGGGCGGGCTTCCGCGAAAGCCACGTCCACGACGTGCACATCACCCGCGAAAGCCCCAACTACCGCATCGAGGGCTGAAGCGCCGGAGCAGGCGCCATCCGCAGCCCCGGCCTCCGCAGCCGGATGGGCGGCGCGGCGCTCCGAACATCAGGCGGCGCCGCTCGGTTCGCGCATCGGCCGCGCATCGGCGTTCGCGGGGCCCCGGCGCGGGCCTTGGCGCGGCGTCGCGCGCGGCGTCGCGCGCGGCGGTCAGAACATGGCGCCGCCGCAACGCTTCCCCCGTCGCGCCGCGCCCCCTCAGCCGCAGATCGCCTTGAGCGCGCGCCATGCCGCGCCGGACAGCGGCGGCGCGCCGTCCGCCGACAGGGCGGCCATGATCCGCGCCGTCGCCGCCGCGACCGTCTCGGGCGGCGCCAGCGCGGGCGCACGCAGGTTCTCCGCCGCCGCTTCGGTCAGCCCGGCGCTGTGCAGATCGCCGCTCAGCGCAAGGCGTGGCCCGGAAAGTCCCGCGCCGCGCAGCGCGGCGGCGGTGGGTGAGCGGGCGGCGGCCTGCGCCAGCGCGCCCGCCGCCGCCCGCAGCAGGGCGTCGGGCGTCTCGGCGGCGTCCAGCGTCTCGGCGAACAGCACCACCCGCCCGCCGGGGGCGGGCAGGGCTGGGGCTGGCGAGGCGGGGACTGGCGGGGCGGGGGCGGGCAGGGCGACCACGCGCAGCACCACCGGCGCGCCGCCGACCGCCGCCGACAGCCGCCTGCCCAGCGCGATCAGCGCCCGCCGACCGGCCACCGTGTCGCAGGCCGCCGCGCCCGCGAACCGCATGATCGCCGCGTCGCCCAGCGCGGCGCGCGCGGCGAGCGGGGTCCGCGCGGCCAGCGCGTCGATCAGCCGGGGCGTCCCCAGCCACAGCCCCGCCGCCGTCAGCGCAAGCGCCGCCAGCCCCGCCGCGCGCCGCGCCAGCCGCCGCGCCCGCTTGCGCCCGGCGCCGACGTCGGCGCGGCGCGCGCCGGGGCGCAGCGCGCGGATCGCGGCGATCATGTCGGCGTCGCTCAGCGCCAGCCGCTCCGGCGCGTCGGCGTCGGGCGCCAGCGTCAGCGCCGCCGCGCCCGGCGTCTCGACCAGCGATCCCAGCGGCCAGTGCGCCAGCGGCGTCTCGTCGAAGCGCAGAATGGTCAGCGAGGCGTCGCCGAAGCTCACCAGCACCTCGACCGGCTCGCACCCGGGCCGTTCGGCGTACCAGCCGACCGCCTCCAGCAGGTCATAGCGCGCAAGGGCCGTCATCGCGCCGCTTCAGCCATTCTGGCGTCTCATTCCGTAGATATTCAGGGTCATCCCTGCCTATCACGTCCCGGGCAGGCGGTAACCCATCTCGTGCAGCCGCTGGCGCAGCGTCAGCTTCGACAGCTTGCCGGTGGCGGTGTGCGGCAGTTCGGCCACGAACACCACGTCGTCGGGAAGCTGCCATTTCGCGAACCGCGCCGCCATGTGCGCCAGCACCGCGTCGCGGTCGGGCGCCGCGCCGGGGGCTGCGGCCACCACCAGCACCGGGCGCTCGCCCCATGTGGGGTGCGCCACGCCCACCGCCGCCGCCTCCGCCACGCCGGGGCAGGAGACGGCGGCGTTCTCGAGATCGATCGAGCTGATCCACTCGCCGCCCGACTTGATCACGTCCTTGGTGCGATCGACTATGCGCACATAGCCAGAGCCGTCCATGGTCGCCACGTCGCCGGTGTCGAACCAGCCGTCGGCGTCCACGGCGTCGGCCTCCTGCCCCAGATAGCGCCGCACCACGCCGGGGCCGCGCACCACCAGCCGCCCGCGCGTCTCGCCGTCCCACGCCACCGGCGCGCCCGCGTCGTCGCGCAGGTCGAGATCGACGGTGAACGGCGGGTGGCCGACCTTGAGCCGTGTCGCCATCCGGTCGGCCTCGGGCAGGTCCGCGACCTCGGGCTTGAGCGAGCAGACCGTGCCGATCGGCGAGGTCTCGGTCATGCCCCAGGCGTGCAGCACGTTCACGCCATGGTCGCGCTCGAACGCCTCGATCACCGCCTGCGGGCAGGACGAGCCGCCGATGAACACCCGCTTGAGCGTGCTCAGGCTCAGGGACTCGCGGCGCATGTGGTCGAGCAGCGCCAGCCACACCGTCGGCACGGCGGCGGTGACGGTGACGCCGCGCTCCAGCATCGCGTGCAGCGCGGGCGCGCTCAGGTCGCGCCCCGGCATCGCCATCCCCGCGCCCGCCATCGGCGCCGAGAACGCGGTGGACCAGCCGTTGGCGTGAAACAGCGGCACCACCGGCATCAGCATGTCGCCCGAGGACAGGCCCAGCATGTCGGGTTGGAGCATCGTCAACGCGTGCAGCACGTTGGAGCGGTGAGAATAGACCACGCCCTTGGGGTTTCCCGTGGTGCCGGAGGTGTAGCATATCCCGCAGGCGTCGGCCTCGTCGCCCTCGACCCACGCCATGTCGCCGTCGGCGGGCAGATCCTCCCACGCCAGCGCCTCGAACGCGGTCTGCGGCATGTGCGCGGCGTCGGTCAGGCAGAGATAGCGCTCAACCGTGGTCAGGCGCGGCGCGATGGCGGCGATCACCGGCGCGAGGTCGGGGTCGAAGGCGAGAAAGCGGTCGCCCGCGTGGTTGACGATATAGACAAGCTGATCGGCGAACAGCCGCGGGTTCAGCGAGTGGGTGACGCCGCCGGCGCCGGGCGCGCCATACCACAGCTCAAGGTGGCGGGCGGTGTTCCACGCCATCACGCCGACGCGCTCGCCCGGCTTCAGGCCCAGCCGCGCCAGTCGCTGCGCCGCCTTCAGCGCGCCGTCGCGCACCGCCGCCCAGTTCGTCTCGATCACCGGCCCCTCGGCGGTGGCCGACACGATGCGCCGCCCGCCGTGATAGCGCGCGGCGTGGTCGATGATGCGCGAGACGCGCAGCGGCCAGTCCTGCATCAGCCCAAGCATACGTCGCCCTCCTTTCCGTCCCGCCTTTTCACTCAAGCGGTTGTCAAGCGGAGGGTCGCCGGACGGCGCGCGGGATGCAAGCCTTGCGCGTGCGTCAGCGGCCGCCGCCGCCCCGCTGCACCGGCGGGCAGGCGACGTCGCCGTAGGAGCAGAACACGCAGCAGTCGCCCGGAAGCGGCTTGAGCGCCGCACCGCAATGGCGGCAGTCGTAGAACCACTGGCAGGCGTCGGTCGGCATGGACTCGACCGAGACGCCGCCGCAGCGCGGGCAGGTCAGCGCGGATTGCGTCACCGCAGGCTCTTGCGTCGCCGCCATAGCGCATACCCCGTCAGCAAAAGGAAGAAAGCGAGCATGGGCGGCAGCACGACATCGAGCCAGACCATCGCCGCGCCCAGCCCCAGCGCGCCGAGCGCGATCACCAGTAGCGGCGTGAAGCAGCACAGCGCCGCCACGCCCGCGCCGATCACGCCGATCTTCAGAACCGGATCCGTCGCCATCGCCTCGCCTTTCGCGCGCGGGTCGCCGTTGCGCCGCCTGAATCGATCCTGCATCCTGTAGCCGCTACAGGAGCAAGCCGTTTCTTGCGGGAGCGCGGGCGATGATGAGCATCGGCGAGGCGTCGAGAGCGAGCGGCGTGGGCGTTGAGGCGATCCGCTTCTATGAGCGCGCCGGCGTCATCCCGCGCGCGCCCCGCACGGCGGCGGGCCGCCGCGTCTATGACGGCGCGGCGGTGGCGCGGCTGCGCCTGCTGAAGGGCGCCCGCGCCTTCGGATTTTCGCTGCGCGAGGCGGCGGTCCTCAGCGAGGCGGCTCCGTGCGCCGAGGTCGCCGCGCTGGCGCAGTCCCGCCTCGCCGATCTGCGCGCCCGCATCGCGCAGATGCAGGCGCTGGAGCGCCACCTGTGCGCCCTGGTCGCCGACTGCGCGCCCGACCGCGCCGATTGCCCGGCGCTGGCGGCGCTCGCGGACGGGCGCCCGATGGCGTGAGCGCATCCCTGCCGCGCCCTGGCGGGCGGGCGACCCGGCGGCCTTCGATCCGCCATGCGTTCGATAAGGCGGGCGCGCAAGGCGCGGCGAGTTCGTCTGCCCTGATGAGGCATTTCGGGCGGCCGCTCCGCCCTGCGGCTTTGCTTGCCGCGCAAGCGGGCGGCTCAGCGTTCGGTGAACTTCACCTCGATGCGGCGGTTGCGGGCGTAGGCGGCTTCGCTGGTCCCTGCGTCCACCGGCTGGAACGGGCCGAAGCCGGTCGGGGCGAGGCGCTCGGGCGGCAGGCCCTCGGCGTCGATCAGATAGGAGGCGACCGCCAGCGCGCGTTCCTGGCTCAGCCGCCAGTTGACCGCGACCGGGCCGCGCGCGTCGGTGTGGCCGTCGATGCGCAGGATCCAGTCGATGCCCTCGGGGATCTCGGGGCGCACCTCGCGGATCGCAGCGGCCAGCCGCGCAAGATTGGCGCGCCCCTCCGGCCCCAGCGCGGCGGAGCCGGTGTCGAACAGCACCTCCGACTGGAACACGAAGCGGTCGCCGACCACCCGCACGTCGTCGCGCCCGCCTAGGATCTCGCGCATCCGCCCGAAGAACTCCGAGCGGTAGGCGGCGAGGTCGCGGTTCTCGGCGCGCAGCCGTTCCGCCTCGCGCGCCAGCAACGCCGCCTCGCGCCGCTGCAGCGCCGCCTCGCGCGCCAGCGCGGCGTTGAGCTTTTCGCCCAGCGCGGCGATCTGCACCTCCGCCTCGGCGTCCGCCGCCTCCGCTTGCGCCAGCGACGCCTGAAGCGCGCCAAGCTGTTCGCGCAGCGCGCGGGTCTGCGCGTTGAGCGCGGCCAGTTCGCGCGCCTGATCGACGGTGGTCTCCTGCGTTGCGCCAAGCGTGGCGCGCGCGACCGCCAGCAGCGCGCGTTCGCGCTCCACCGCGCTCAGCGCCGCGTCGCGCTCCAGCGTCAGGTCGCGCCGCGCGGCCTCGGCGGCGGCGAGTTTGGTCAGCGTGTCCTCGGCGCGGCGGCGCTCCTCGTCGAGGATCAGGCTCATCGCCGACAGTTCGGAGGTCGCGTCGTTCAGCCGCTGGCGCAGCGCCTCGGCGGCGGCGGCCTCCAGCAGCCGCGCCTGCTCGGCCGTGTCGAGGCTGTCTTGCGCCGCCGCCGCCGCGCCTTCCGCCTGCGCCTTCTCGGCGCGCAACTGCTCGGCGAGCGCGGCCATGGCGTCGGCGCGGGCGGCGGCCAGCCGCGCGGCCTCGGCCTCGGCGCTGATCTCGCTGCGCAGGTCGGCCAGCGACAGCCGCAGCGCCTCGGCCTCCGAGACGCTGCGGCTTTGCGCCGCCTCCAGCGCGCTCAGCCGGGTGCGCGCCGCCGTGAGGTCGCGCGCGGCCTGCGCCGCGTCGCCCTCCGCCGCCGCCTGCGCGCCCTGCGCCGCGTCGCGCTCGCCGATCAGCGCGGCGATGCGCGCCTCGAATTCGGTGGCCTTCGCGCTCAGCGCGTCGCGCTCGGCCCCCAGCGCCAGCGCCAGCGCGTTCAGCCGCGCGTTATCGGCCTGGCCCTCGGCCAGCGTCGCGGTCAGCCGCGCCACGTCGCCCTCGAGATCCTCGGCGCGCGACTGCTCCATCGCCAGCACGTTGGACAGCTGCGCAAGCTGCGTGGTGAGCGCGCTCAGCTGCGATTGCGCGCCCGACAGGCTTTCGCGCAGGGTGAACTGCACGATCATGAAGATCGTCAGCACGAACATCACCACCAGCAACAGCGCGGTCATCGCATCGACGAAGCCCGGCCAGGCCATCGCCATTGCGCGCCCCTCGTTGCGGCGGGCGAGCGCCATGGCTCAGGCCCCGCGCCCGGAGAGCTGCGCCACGGCGCGGGCCAGCGCGTTCAGTTCTGCGCGCAGCTCCGCCACCGCGTCCTGCCGCCCGGCGGCGCTTTCCTCCAGCAGCGCCATCAGGTGGCGGTCGATGCTGCGCAGGCGGCTGCGCACCTCCAGATCGTCGAAGCCGTCGCCGTCGGCCTGCGGCGTCTCCAGCCGCCCGGCGATGGTCTCCAGCAGCGCCACCACCCGGCCGTCGCCCGCCGCCGCCTCGCGTTCCGACAAGGCGCCGGTCAGCCGCGAGACGCTGTCGGTCAGCGCCGCCAGCCGGTCGTCGAACGCCGCGCGCCGCCCGTCGGCGCCCTGCGCCAGCGCGCCCAGCGCCTCGATCTGCGCCGCGTTCTGCTCGATCAGCGTCGCCGCCAGCCCGCTCTCGCCGCCCTCGCCACCATACGAGATGCGGGTGATCGAGCTCAGCCATTCCTCCAGCTCGCGGAAAAAGCGGTTCTGCGCATGGCCGACGAACAGCTCCAGGAGCCCGATCACCAGCGACCCCGCCAGCCCCAGCAGCGACGACGAGAACGCCGTGCCCATGCCGCCAAGCTGGCTTTCAAGCCCGGTCATCAGCCGGTCGAACACGCCCGAGGCGCCGCCGTCGGCGTCGGGGGCCAGGCTGCGGATGGTGTCCACCACCGCCGGCACCGTGGTTGACAGGCCCCAGAA
>CAZOZE010000093.1:0-3275 GCA_964584215.1 uncultured Rhodobacterales bacterium | reverse complement strand
CGGCGCCTTCAACTTCAAGGGCGGCGACCAGCAGAAGAAGATCGGCCTGTTGTCGGGCGGCGAACGCAACCGCGTCCACATGGCCAAGCTGCTGCGCTCGGGCGGCAACGTGCTGCTGCTCGACGAGCCGACCAACGACCTCGACGTGGAGACGCTGCGCGCGCTGGAGGACGCCCTGCTGGATTTCGCGGGCTGTGCGGTGGTGATCAGCCACGACCGCTGGTTCCTCGACCGCATCTGCACCCACATCCTCGCCTTCGAGGGCGACAGCAAGGTGGAGTGGTTCGAGGGCAACTTCGAGGCCTACGAGGAGGACAAGGTGCGCAGGCTGGGCGCCGACAGCATCGAGCCCAAGCGCATCAAGTACAAGAAGTTCGCCCGCTAACCATCTGCGCAGAAAACAAAGCGCCGCCCCGGCTTCACGCCTTCGCCGCGACCGCGCCCTCCGCCCAGCGGGCGATGGCGGCGGCCTGCGCCGCGCCCGCCTGCCGCGCGGCCTCGCGCCCGCCCCGGAACGCGATCAGCAGCGGGATGCCGCGGATGGCGAAGCGGGCGCCCGCGTCCGGGTGATCCTCGGTGTTGAGTTTGGCGAAGCGCACGCGCGGCGCCAAGGTGCGCGCCGCCGCATCGACTTGCGGCGCCATCATCCGGCACGGCCCGCACCACGGCGCCCAGAAATCCACCACCAGCGGGACCGCATCGGTGCGCAGCGCCTTGTCGAGCGTGGCGAGGTCGATCTCGCGCACCCGCCCGTCGGCCAGCCCGGCGCCGCAGACGCCGCATTTCGGCCCTGCCGACAGCTTTTCGTCGGGAAATCGATTGGCGGCGCCGCAGGCCAGACAGGTCAGTTTCATCATGCGCTCTCCAGCCCCGGAGCTATGCGTCGCGGTGACGGCGCCGGGCGCTATGCGGTATGTGTGGACCGTCGGCGGCGCGCGCAAGCAGGGCGTGGGGGGAGCGATTCCCCGCAATACTCGCCAAGGTTGCGCCTGACGCTTGCCTGACGCCAGCGATCAGCCCTGCGTCAGGGATCATGGCGCATGAGTCCCGCCGTGAAAGCGCGGGATCGGCCCGCGCGCCAAGAAGGAGACCAAGTAATGCGCAAGCTAATGATCGCCGCCACCGCCGCCACCGCGCTGTTCGCCGCCCCGGTTCTCGCAGGCGACACCGTCACGCCGCGCGCCGAATGGATCAAGGCCTCGGTGGTGGCGCAGCAGTTCGAGGAAAAGGGCTACGTCGTTCAGCAGATCGAGAGCGCCCGCGACGCATGGAAGATCAAGGCGATGGATGCGAACGGCATGTGGATCGAAGCCTATCTCGACCCGATGACCGGCGCGCCGCTGAAGGATGGCAAGAAGAAATGAACACCGTGCACGACTCCGATGCGCCCATGGTCCGGGTCTGGGACCCGGTGGTGCGCATCGGCCACTGGCTGCTGGTGGGTGGCTTCACCGTCGCCTTCATCGTCGAGGACGACCTGCTCTGGCTGCACACATGGGCGGGGTATCTGGTCGCGGGCGTGGTGGCGGTTCGGGTGGTTTGGGGCTTCATCGGCCCGCGCCACGCCCGCTTCAGCGATTTCGTGACCAAGCCGGGGCGCGCGCTGGCCTATCTGCGCGCGCTGGCGACCGGGCGGGCGGAGCGCCATCTCGGCCACAGCCCGGCGGGCGGCGCGATGACGCTGGCGCTGCTGTTCGCGCTGGCGCTGACCGCGTTCAGCGGGATGGCGACGCTGGCGATCGAGGAGAATCAGGGGCCGCTGGCGCCATGGATGGGCGCGCAGGCGTCAATGGGCGAGACGCAGTTCTTCGCGCTGGTCATGCCCGCGAAGGCGGACGACGACGGCGGCGACCGCCGGGACGGCGGCAAGAAGGAGACCCTCTGGAAGGACGTGCACGAACTGTTCGCCAACCTGTCGCTGGCGCTGATCATCGCCCATGTCGCGGGCGTGGCGGCGGCGAGCTACGTCCATCGCGAAAACCTCGCGCGCGCCATGGTGACCGGCATGAAGCGGCGCTGAGCGGCGAGCGGCCGTCTCCGATCCCTGATGGACCATGGCCAGCGCTGCGGAAACCAACCTGGCCAGTCGATCATCCTGCCGTCATTTGGCGCGCAGGAAGCGCTCATGCGCGCGCGCGTCGGGCGCGCCAGGAGCCGCGGGCTGACAAGATTTCCATTGAACCGGCCCGCGCCTTCGGCATACACTTGCCGCGAAAAGAGTTGCGTGGCCAACGACGTCATCGTGCTCAGGCCGCTGCGACCGGTGGGAGGAGACAAGCCCTCGTGGAGATTGCAAAAGGCCGCGCCGATTGCTGCGGGGCCGTTCTGTGAGCGTAGTTGTCGCGCCGACAGACTTGGGCGTGGCGTCGGACGACGTGGAGCACGCCCGGGCCGACCTCTACACCTTGTTGTCGTTGACTCTGGGGGCCGCGCCGTCTCCGGAAGTCTTGCGCGCGCTGGAGAAGCTTGAAGGCGCGGGCGCAGGGTTGGGTCGCGCCTGCGCCGATCTCGCCAGCGCCGCCCGCGCGACCACGCCCGAGGACGCCGCGCGCGCGCATTTCGATCTTTTCATCGGCGTCGGACGCGGCGAACTGCTGCCCTACGCCTCCTACTACCTGACCGGATTTCTCAATGAGCGCCCGCTTGTCGCCGTGCGCGCCGACATGGCTGCGCTGGGGTTTGCGCGCGCCGAGGGGCTGCACGACCCGGAGGATCATATCGCGATACTATGCGCGGTGATGGCGCAGCTGGCGCGCGAGAGACGGCCGGAGCAGGCGCGCTTCTTCATCGGGCGGCTCCAGCCGTGGGCGGGGCGCTTCTTCGACGATCTGGCCGCCGCGCGCCCTTCGGGCCTGCATCACGCGCTCGGCGCGGTGGGTGCGGCGTACATGTCCCTTGAAGCGCAAGCTTTTGCGCTGGAGACATGACGCAGATCAACAGTGTTTCGGGGGCGGCGGATCCGGCTTCGATACGATCGGGAGAGTGACATGAGCGAAGGCGACAACGAAGCGACCGTGGGTCGGCGCGGATTTCTCGGGGCCGTTGCGGGTCTGGCCGCAGCGGCGGCGGCGACCGCAGATGCGCCGCAGGCGCGCGCGCAGGCGGAAAGCGCCGAGGAGAAGCGCCGCGCGCGTTATCGGGTCACGCCGCATGTCGAGGCGTTCTACCGCACGGCGCGTTACGAATAGGGAGGCTGCGATGCTCATCAAACGCAAGGCGGGGCAGGTCTCCCGCACACGGCTTCAGGGCGCCGTCGCGGCGCTGGCGACCGGCGC
>CAZOZE010000092.1:0-2863 GCA_964584215.1 uncultured Rhodobacterales bacterium | reverse complement strand
GGGCGCGAGGAGGAGGTGGCGCTGGAGGCGGTGCAGGTCGGCGACCGGCTGCGGGTGCGCCCGGGCGAGAAGGTTCCCGTGGACGGCGCCGTGATCGAGGGCCGCTCCGCCATCGACGAATCGATGATCAGCGGCGAGGCGATGCCGGTCGAGAAGGTCGCGGGCGATCCGGTCACCGGCGCCACCCTCAACGGAACCGGGGCGCTGGTGATCGAGGCGCGGCGCGTCGGACGCGACACCATGCTCAGCCGGATCGTCGAGATGGTCGCCAGCACCCAGCGCTCGCGCGCGCCGATCCAGAAGGTGGCCGATTCGGTGGCCGGGCTGTTCGTGCCGGTGGTGATCGGCGTCGCCGCGCTGGCCTTCGTCGGCTGGGCGGTCTGGGGACCGGCGCCGTCGCTGGCCTATGCGCTGGTCTCCGCGATCGCGGTGCTGATCATCGCCTGCCCCTGCGCGCTGGGGCTGGCCACGCCGATGTCGATCATGACCGCGACCGGGCGCGGCGCGCAGGCCGGGGTGCTGATCCGCAACGCCGAGGCGCTGGAGCGATTCGCCACGGTGGACACGCTGATTGTGGACAAGACCGGCACGCTGACCGAGGGCAAGCCCCGGCTGGTCGCGGTGCTGCCCGAGGCGGGCTTTGACGAGGCCGGGGTGCTGCGGCTGGCGGCCTCGCTGGAGCGCGGCTCGGAGCATCCGCTGGCCGACGCCATCGTGCAGGGGGCCGAGGCGCGCGGCCTTGAGCTGGCGAAGGCCGAAGATTTCGAGGCGATCACCGGCAAGGGCGTGACGGGAACGGTCGAGGGCCGCGCCGTGGCGCTTGGCGCCGCCGCGCTGCTGGCCGATCTGGGCGTCGATCCCGGCGCGCTGACCGCCGACGCCGACGCGCGCCGCGACGAGGGCGAGACGGTGATGTTCGTCGTGGTCGATGGCGCGGTCGCGGGTCTGGTCAGCGTCGCCGACCCGATCAAGGAGACGACAGTCGCCGCGCTGAAGGATCTGCACGCCCTGGGTTTCCGGATCGTGATGGCGACCGGCGACAACGCGCGCACCGCGAAGGCGGTGGCGGCGCGGCTGGGCCTTGACGACGTGCGCGCCGACGTGCTGCCCGCCGACAAGGCGCGCATCGTCAAGGAGCTGCAGGCCGAAGGACGCAAGGTCGCCATGGCGGGCGACGGGGTGAACGACGCGCCTGCGCTGGCGCAGGCCGATGTCGGCATCGCCATGGGCACCGGCGCCGACGTGGCGATCGAGAGCGCCGGGTTCACCCTGCTCAAGGGCGATCTGCGCGGCATCGCGCGCGCGCGGCGGCTGTCGCTGGCGACGATGCGCAACATCCGCCAGAATCTGTTCTTCGCGCTGATCTACAACGGCGTCGGCGTGCCGGTGGCGGCGGGCGCGCTCTACCCCGTGTTCGGCCTGCTGATCTCGCCGGTGTTCGCCGCCGCCGCCATGAGCCTGTCGTCGGTCTCGGTGATCAGCAACGCGCTGCGGCTGCGGGCCGTGAAGATCTGACGGCGCACATGTCGTAAAGGAGAGACTGTCATGCCGAAAAAGGCGATCCTGATCGTCGTCGGCGCCGCCGCGCTGGGCGCGGGCGTCTGGCTGCTGCGCGGCGCCACGCCGGATGCAGGCCCCGCGCCCATCGTGAACGCCGCGATGCACGGCGCGGCGGCGGGCGCGGCGGCGACCCCGGCGGACGCGATCATCGTCCCGCAACTCACCGCCTCGGCGGCGCTGGGTCAGGAGTTCTTCACCGCCCGCTGCGCCGCCTGCCATGGCGCCAACGCCGCAGGATCCGAGAATGGCCCGCCGCTGATCCATCCGATCTACGAGCCCTCGCACCACGGCGACTACGCCTTCGTCAGCGCCGCGCGCAACGGCGTGCGGGCGCACCACTGGCGCTTTGGCGACATGAAGCCGGTGGCCGACGTCACCGACGCGCAACTGGGCTGGATCGTCGCCTATGTGCGCGCGGTGCAGCGCGCCAACGGGATCGAGTGACGCGCGGCGCGAGACGGATTGACGCAGCACGGCGAATGAACGACCCTGCGCGCGGCGGCTTTGGGTCACGAAAAAAGCGCAAATGCGCGGCTTAAGGACGTCAGCAACGCGGCGGGGCGACAAGATTCCGCGCGGTCATTGAGGTTCGGGCGCCATGGAGACTGAAGTTGTCGGCGCGGCCGGCGAGATCGATTTCTCGCTGATCGCCATGTTCATCCGCGCGACAATCGTCGTGCAGGCGGTGAACGTGCTGCTGGTGGTCGCGTCGTTCTGGGCCTGGGCGATCATCGTGGACCGGCTGCTGGCCTACACCCGCGCCCGGCGCGAGACGGCGATGTTCGAGGACGCCTTCTGGTCGGGCCAGCCGCTCGACGCGCTGTTCGACCGGATCGGGTCCAAACCGCGCTCCGCCGTCGAGCGGGTGTTCGTGGCGGGCATGGGCGAGTGGCGGCGCAGCTTCGACAAGACCGGCGGGCTGATCCCCGGCGCGCGCGACCGCATCGACCGCTCGCTCGACGTGGCCATCGCGCGCGAGGCCGAGGCGCTCGGCGCGCGGTTGTCGTATCTGGCCACGGTCGGCTCCATATCGCCCTATGTCGGCCTGTTCGGCACGGTATGGGGAATCATGACGGCGTTTCAGGAAATTTCGGTGCAGCAGAACACGAACCTCTCGACCGTGGCGCCGGGCATCGCCGAGGCGCTGGTGACCACGGCGGTCGGCCTGCTGGCGGCGGTGCCTGCGGTGATCTTCTACAACAAGCTGGCGGGCGACGCGCAGCGGCTGACCGGGCGGCTGGAGGCGTTCGCCGATGAATTCTCGGTGATCCTGTCGCGCCAGATCATGCGGGGCGCGGCGTGA
>CAZOZE010000091.1:0-3911 GCA_964584215.1 uncultured Rhodobacterales bacterium | reverse complement strand
TCGACTCCGCCGCGCTCGCCCTGCCCGCCCCCGGCGCGCGGCTGATCAACGCCGGGCGCGGCCAGGTGATCGACGACGCCGCGCTGCTGGCGGCGCTCGACGCAGGCCGGATCGGCCACGCCACGCTCGACGTGTTCCGCGCCGAGCCGCTGCCCGCCGACCACCCCTATCGCCATCACCCGCGCGTGACGGTGACGCCGCACACAGCCTCCGCCACGCGGCCCGAGACCGCCGCGCCGGAGGTGATCGCCCAGATCCTGCGCGCCGAGGCGGGAAACCCGCTGCGGCACATTGTGGACAGAGTGCGGGGCTATTAGATTCTCACCGCAACACCCAGGAACGTTCAATGACCCAGCGCGGCGGCGACCACGACCTCAATGACGACCGGCACGGCGCCAGCTTCTGGTCGCGCTGGCGCGGCAACTTCCTCACCGGGCTGGTGGTGGTGGCGCCGCTCTACCTCACCGTGTGGCTGACCTGGTCGTTCGTCAGCCTGATCGACGACAAGGTGGCGCGGCTGATCCCCAGCGGCTACAACCTTCAGGAATATATCAATATTCCCGGCTACGGACTTCTGGTCTTTGCGCTTTTCACCGCGCTGATGGGCGCACTCGCCAAGAACTTCTTCGCCGCCAAGCTGATCGGCTTTGGCGAGGCGCTGCTCGACCGGCTGCCGATCGTGCGGTCGCTCTACAACGGCATCAAGCAGATCGCCGAAACGGTGCTGGTGCAGTCCAAGACCTCGTTCAAGACCGCCTGCCTGATCGAGTATCCGCGAAAGGGCCTCTACGCCATCGCCTTCATCTCGACCAGCGCGCGGGGCGAGGTGCTGACCAAGTCCGGGCGCGACGACCTGCTGAGCGTGTTCCTGCCCACCACGCCGAACCCGACCTCGGGGTTCCTGCTGTTCGTGCCGCGCGCGGACGTGATCGAACTCGACATGACCATCGAGGAGGCCGCGAAGCTGATCATCTCCGCCGGGCTGGTCACGCCCGACGAGGTGCGCAAGGCGCACGCCCACAAGCCCGCCCGCCCGCTGGCGCCCGCTGCGGAATAGCCAGAGCGCCGAAGCTAGGGCGCCGCGCGCCACCACGTCTCCGGCGCCCAGCCGATCCAGTCGCCGTAGAGCGGGATGCGCGCCGGATGGCGCAAGCCGGCGTCATAGGCGATGCGGCTGACCGGGTCGTGCCAGAACGGGATCACATAGACGCCATGCGACAGCGCGCGGTCCAGCGCGCGCGCGGCGGCGGTGAAGTCCTCCACCGCATCCGCCGCCAGCAGCGCGTCGATCGCCGCCTCCACCGCCGGGCTGTCCACGCCCGCATAGTTGCGCGTGCCCGGCTCGACCACGCCCTCGCGCCCCCAGTAGAGCCGCTGCTCGTTGCCCGGCGACAGCGACAGCCCCCAGCGGTTCACGATCATGTCGTAGTCATAGCCGACGCGCCGCGCCTGATACTGGGCGCTGTCCACCAGCCGCACGGTCGCGTCGATCCCCAGCGTGCGCAGCGCGTCCACAAAGGCGCCCGCCACCCGCTCGTCGCCCGCCGATCCCAGCAGGATTTCGAAGCCGAACGGCGCGCCCGAGGCGTCGCGCAGCGCGCCGTCGCGCACCGTCCACCCGGCGGCCTCCAGCAGCCGCGCCGCCGCGCGCAGGTTGCGCCGGTTGCGCGGGTCGGCGGCGTCGGCCTGCGGCGGCGCCCAGGCGCCCTCCAGCGCGCCCGGCGCCAGCGTATCGGCGAAGGGCGCAAGGATCGCGCGCTCGCGCCCCTGCGCCGCCCCCGCATGGCGCAGCGGCGAATTGTCGAAATAGGCGCCAATGCGCGTATAGCCGCCGCCGAACAGCGTGGCGTTGACCCATTCGAAGTTGAACGCCAGCGTCAGCGCCTGGCGCACCCGCAGATCGTCGAACGGCGCGCGGCGGGTGTTGAACACGAGACCATACATCCCCGTCGGCCGCCGGTGCGGCACCTCCTCGCGCGTGAACGGCTTCCCGCGCTCGAAGCTGTAGCTGTCAGCCCAGCGCACCGGATCGCCCTCACGATAGAAATCGACGACGCCCGCCCGGAAGGCGTCGAACAGCGCGCCCGCGTCGCGGAAATACTCCACCGCGATCGCGTCGAGATTGTTCAGCCCGGCGTTCACCGCCAGATCGCGCCCCCAGTAGTCGGGGTCGCGGCGCAGCGTCAGCGACCGCCCCGGCTCCGCCGCCGCCACCACATAAGGCCCCGAGCCGACAAGCGGCGTCAGCGACGGCGCGCCAAAGTCGCGGCCCTCGAATTGCGCTTTTTGCAGGATCGGCGTCAGCCCCAGAATCAGCGCCGCCTCACGGTCGGGCGCGGCGAAGGTGAAGCGCACCGTGCGTTCGCCGACGCGCTCGACCCGCGCCACCTTGGCCCAGACGGTGCGATAGTTGGGGCGGCCCTTGTCGGCCAGCGTCTCCATCGACCACAGAACGTCCTCCACCGTCACCGGTGCGCCGTCGGAAAACCGCGCCTCGGGCCGCAGGGTGAAGGCGACCCATGCGCGGTCGGGCGGCGTCTCGACGCTTTCGGCCAGCAGGCCGTAGAGCGCGAACGGCTCGTCCCAGTTGCGCGCCAGCAGCGTCTCGACCGTGTGGGCGCGCACCTCCCACGGGGCGCGGCCCTTGAGGATGAACGGGTTGAGGCTGTCGAAGCCGCCCATGGCGCCAAAGGCGATCCGCCCGCCCTTCGGCGCGTCGGGGTTGGCGTACGGCAGATGCGCGAACCCCTCCGGCAGCGCAGGCGCGCCGTGCATCGCGATCCCGTGCGCAGGCTGCGCGTGCAGCGGCGCGACCGGCGCCAGCGCGGCGCAGGCGAGAATCACCGTCAGGGCGCGCAGCGGCGTCAACAGACTTCTGCGCGCAATTGCGCGAAAATAGTGCTTGCGCTCCAAGCCGGTATGACGCATCTTTCACTCACTGCTCGATAGGTTTCTTGCCTGTATGAAACCTGCCTCAATCGACTTCGCGCCCTCGCAAGAGGGCGCTTTTTTTTGGTCCGGGCGCGGTTTCGCCTTCGACTTCAAGTGTTGGATGAAGCGCTCACAGCGCCGTCACCCATAGAATCAGCGCATCCTCGGGTGAGATCGAGACCAGACAATGACCCATGGCGCCGTCGTAATAGGCGCTGTCGCCGGCCGCGAGGTCGATGGGGGCGTAGAACTCGCTGAAGAACCGCACGCTTCCCGACAGCACCAGCAGGAATTCCTCGCCCTCGTGGCGCACCCAGCCGTCGAACTCCTCGAAGGCGCGGGCGCGAATCACCGCCTTGTAGGGCAGCATCCGCTTGCGGGCGAGATCGGTGGCGAGAATCTCGTGCTCGTAGGTCGCGGTCGGATGCGGTTTGCCCGCGCCCGCAAGGGTGACGGCGCGCCGCCCGGTGACCTTCTCGCCCTGCGCCGGCTGGAACAGCTGCGGCACGTCGATGCCGAGGCCGCGCGCCAGCTTTTGCACCGCGTCGAAGGTGGGCGACATCTGCTCGTTCTCGATCTTGGAGAGCGTCGAGCGCGCCAGCCCCGCGCGCCGCGCGGCCTCCTCCAGCGTCCAGCTGCGCGCGTGGCGGATCTGGCGGACGCGCTCACCCAGTTTCAGCGGCGCGACCGGCGGCTCTTCGACGCCGGCGGTCGCCACCATCAGGACGGTGCGCCCGCCCTTGCCCGCAGCGCCGCCGCTTGCGCCGCGTCCCGCGCAACCGCCTGCGCCGCCGTCTTGCGCCATGCCCGTTCTCCCTGTTCTAAACCGATGAATACGCGATAGCGGCGATGATTGCGAGGCGGCCCATGCGACTGACCGAAAGCCTGTTCGACGACGGCGCGCCGCCGCCCTGCCCCGCGCGGCTGAACCTCACCGCCCACGCCCTGTTCGCAGGACAGGACGCCGCAAAGGCGGCGCT
>CAZOZE010000090.1:0-2601 GCA_964584215.1 uncultured Rhodobacterales bacterium | reverse complement strand
TGGACGAGAAGATGGGGCGTCTGGGTCAAGGCAGTCTCCTTTCAGGGTTCCAGTATCAGTTTCGGCGCGGCCACACGGCCCGCCGCGATGTCTTCGAAGGCGCGCGCGCCCTCGGAGAGCGGGCGCGTCTCGACCCAGTCGAGCGCGCCCAATGCGCCCGAGAAGATCGCCGAGGCGGTCTCCCGGAAATCCTGCATGGTGTAGGTGTAGGCGCCGAAGAACGTGATCTCCTGCAGCGTCATCCGCCGCACGTCGAGCCCGCCTGCGGCGCTGCCGAGGCCGATGTGGCCGATCACCCCGCCGGGCCGCGCCGCGCGGCAGGCGGCGGCGCGGGTCGCCTCGAAGCCGACGCCGTCGATCACCAGATCGACGGCTTCCGGCCCGGTCTCCGCCATGGGATCGTAGGTGCGGAAGTCGCCCGCGCGCGCGACGATGGCGCGGCGGGCGGCGGCGGGTTCGGCCAGCCAGATCTCGCGCGCGCCATGCGCCGCCAGCGCCAGCGCCGCGCCCAGCCCGATCGCGCCGCCGCCGATCACCAGACAGCGCGCGGCCTCGAGCGGCGGCGTCAGCGCGCGCCGCGCCAGCCGCACCGCGTGCCAGCCGCAGGCGAGCGGCTCGGCCAGCGCCGCCTTCCGCGTCGGCACGGCGTCGGGAATGGCGATCAGATTGCCGCGCGGCATGGCGAGACGCTCGGCGAACGCCCCTTCGCGCGGCGGCATCGAGATGATCTGGCGGCGCGCGCACAGGTTCTCGCGCCCGCCCCGGCAGTCGGCGCAGACGCCGCAGGTCACCAGCGGGTTGACGGTGACGCGCGCGCCCTCCGCCGTGACGCCCGCCGCCTCGTGGCCGAGGATCAGCGGCGCCGGGCGGCGTTCGTCATGGCCCGCCCAGGCGTGCATGTCCGAGCCGCATATCCCGACATGCGCGACGCGGATCAGCGCGTCGCCGTCGCCCGGCGCCGGGTCGGCGACCGCGCGATAGTCGAGCGCCTTCGCCCCGGTATAGACCAGCGCCTTCATTTCGCGGTGAACCCCCCGTCCACATGCAGCACCTGCCCGGTGACGTAGGCGCAGGCGTCGGAACACAGAAACAGCGCCGGGCCGATCAGGTCGTCAAGCGCGCCGTTGCGCCCCACGCAGGTCTGCGCCGCGTTGCGCGCCGCCCGCGCGGGGTCGTCGAACACGGCTCGGGTGAGGTCGGTGGGAAAGAACCCCGGCGCCAGCGCGTTCGCGTTGATCCCGTCGCGCGACCACGCCTCCGCCATCGCGCGGGTAAGCTGCGCCACTCCGCCCTTCGAGGCGCCATAGGCCAGCCCGGCGGGAAACGCGCGCACCGATTGCAGCGAGGCGATGTTGAGGATGCGGCCCCAGCCCTTCGCCCGCATGGCCGGAACCAGCGCCTGCGCCAGAAAGAACGGCGCCGCGAGGTTGAGGTCGAGCGTCGCGCGCCACGCCTGCGGCGTCACCGCGTCCGCCGCCAGCCTCGGGTTCAGCCCGGCGGCGCTCACCAGAATGTCGGGCGCTCCGAACGGCGCCGCGATCCGTTCCGCCAGCGGCCCCAGCGCGGCGTAGTCGGCCAGATCGGCGGTCAGCGCCGCCGTCTCGCCGCCGGTCTCGGCCCGCCAGTCCTCCAGCGCGTCCGCCCGCCGCGCGACGCCCACTACCCGCGCGCCCGCCTGCGCCAGCGCGCGGGCCAGCGCCCGGCCGATGCCGCCGCTGGCGCCGGTGACGCAGGCGACGCGGCCCTCGACGGAGAAACGGCCGATCATCGCGCTCACTCCGCCGCGCTGAGGTCGAAGTTCTCGGTCGGGAAATACTTCGCCAGCCTGATGTCGGCGGTGCGGGCGTGGCCCTCCATCCCCTCCAGCCGCGAGATACGCGCGGTGGCCAGCGCCACGCGCTTGGCGCCTTCGGCGGTCGCGCGCTGCCACGTCACCAGCTTCATGTACTTGTGCACCGACAGCCCGCCGGTGTAGCGCGCCGCGCCCGAGGTCGGCAGCACATGGTTGGTGCCCGACGCCTTGTCGCCATACGCCACCGTGGTCTCCTCACCCAGAAACAGCGAGCCGTAGCAGGCCAGCCGGTTCAGCCACCAGTCGAGATCGGCGGCCTGCACGGTCAGATGCTCGGGCGCGGTGGCGTCGGAGACGCGCGCCATCTCCTCACGGTTCTCGCACAGGATCACCTCGGCGTAGTCGCGCCACGCGGCGGCGGCGTTCTGGCCGTTCAGCTCCGGCAGATCGGCGATCAGCTCCGGCACCCGCGCCATCACCTGCTCGGCGAGGTCGCGGCGATCGGTGACCAGCCAGACCGGCGAGTTGTAGCCGTGTTCGGCCTGCCCCACGAGGTCGGCGGCGACGATCTCGGGGTCCGCCGTCGCGTCGGCGATGATCAGGCTGTCGGTGGGGCCTGCGAACATGTCGATGCCGACGCGGCCGAACAGGATGCGCTTGGCCTCCGCGACGAACTGGTTGCCGGGGCCGACCAGAATATCGGCCCTGGGCAGCCCGAACAGCCCGAACGCCATCGCCGCCACGCCCTGCACGCCGCCGAGCGCCAGGATGCGGTCGGCGCCGCACAGATCGGCGGTGTAGATGATCGC
>CAZOZE010000089.1:0-4239 GCA_964584215.1 uncultured Rhodobacterales bacterium | reverse complement strand
CAAGGAGGCGCGGCTGAAGGTGCAGGCGCTGACCGCCGAGGGCCGCATGTCGGCGATGATCGTCGGCGCGATTCCGTTCGTGGCGGGCGCGGGCGTGTATCTGCTGAACCCCGAACAGACCATGAAGCTGTTCGAGCCGGGGCTGGGTCAGACCATGCTGACGGGCGCCGCCGCGATGCTGACCGTGGGCCTGCTGGTGATCCGCTGGATGGTGAAGGCGAAGCCATGATCCTGGCGCAGTTCATCGACACGGCTGCGGCGATGATCGACGGGCGCGCCCTCTTGTTCGCGGCGCTGGCCGGGGTCGCCGCCGTGCTGCTGGCTGTCGGCGTCACGTTCGACATCATCAGCGCGCGGCGGCGCAAGGCCCTGTCGCGGCTGGAGCGCTATTGCCTGCGCATCGACGCGCCCGAGCGCGGAACCTCGATCACCGCGCTGGCGGCGGCCAACCTTGCGGCGATGACCGGGCCATTGATGACCGCGCTCTCGCAGGCGTTCTTCGCGCGCGAGAAGGACCGCGCCGAAATGCGCAAGCTGCTGTGGGCGGCGGGCTATCGCCATGAGAATGCGCTGACGGCGCTGGCGGCGGCGAAGATTTTCGGAGCCGGGCTTGGCGCGCTGGGCGGCTGGATCGTCGTCGCCAAGGGCGGTTTCGGCGGCGATGTCGTCATGGTCCACTGGGCGCTGATCGCGGGCGGCGGCGTGCTGGGCGCCATCGCGCCCGAAATGGCGCTGGGCAAGCGGCGCGCCGCGCGCCGCGCGCGGCTGAAAAGCGCGCTGCCCGACGCCATCGACCTGATGGTGATCGCGGCCTATGCGGGCCAGAGCCTCGACATGGCGCTCGACCGCGTCTCGCGCGAGATGCGCGGCTTCGCGCCGGACATGGCCGAGGAGCTGGCGATCACCACCGCCGAGCTTCAGGCGCTGCCCGACCGCGCCGACGCGCTGCGCAATTTTGGCGAGCGGGCTGAGCTGCGCGAGGCGCGGGCCTTCGCGCTGACGCTGATCCAGACCATCCGCTATGGCTCTCCGTTCACCGAGTCGCTCAAGGCGCTGGGCGGCGATCTGCGCCAGGCCAAGATGCTGGCGGCCGAGGAGCGCGGCGCCAAACTGCCCGCGCTGCTCACGCTGCCGCTGATCGTGTTCATCATGCCGGCGGTTTTCGTGGTGGTGGTCGGCCCGGCGATCGTCTCGATTGGCGCCATGTTCGGCGGGGCCGCGCCATGAGCCGCGTCCGCACATCCATGTCCCGCAGGAGAACCCGCGCCATGACCCTAGTCCGCCGTCTCACTCTCCGCGCCTGCCTTCTGGCCGCCGCGACGCTGCTGGCCGCCTGTCAGGGCGCGCCCGGCGTCCTGCCGACCGGCCCCGCCGCCGGTCCGCCGCTGGGGCTGGAGAGCGCGCTGCGGCTGGGCGAGGCGGCGGCGGCGGGGGGCGACATGGCCTCCGCCGTGCGCATCTTCGAGAGCGCGGTGGCCAGCCGCCCCGAGGCGCCCGAGCCGCGCGAGGCGCTGGCCGACGCCTATTACCGCGTCGGCGCCTATCCGGAGGCGGGCGCGGCCTATCGCAAGCTCGCCGCGATGCGGGCGGATTCCATTGCGGCGCAGGTCGGTCTTGGCCGCGTCGCGCTGGCGGGCGGCGAGGCGGCGGCGGCGGAAAAGCACTTCCGCGCCGCGCTGGCGATCGACGCGCAGAACCCGGCGGCGCTGAACGGCGCGGCGGTCTCGCTTGATCTGCGCGGTCGCCATCGCGAGGCGCAGGCGCTCTATGACGCGATCCTGGCGCGCGATCCGGTCAACCGCGCGGTGATGACCAACCGCGCGCTGTCGGTGGCGCTGGGCGGCGACGCCGCGCAGGCGGTGCGCGCGCTCGACGATCTGGCGCGCGCGCCGGTGCGCGTGCCGCAGGCGGCGCACAATCTGGCGCTGGCCTACGCCCTGGCCGGCCAGCCGAAACAGGCCGAGCAGATCCTGATGGCCGAACTGCCCCGCGGCGAGGCGCGCGAGAACCTCGCCTTCTACAGAAAGCTGCGGAAATGATCAGGCGACGCCTGCGCGCGCTCGCCGCCGACCGCAGCGCATCGGTGGCGGTGGAGTTCGCCATCCTGGCGCCGATCGCGGTGACGCTGGCCACCGTCGGCTTTTCGGGCGTGATGCTGCACGCGGGCGCGGTGTCGCTGGAGATGGGGGCGGCTGCGGCGGCGCGGGCGTCGATCATCGGCGTGACGCCGCCGGGGCGCACGCGCCCCGAGGAGATCCGCCGCATCGTCACCGAGCACGTCTGCCCGCCCGGTGAGGGATTTTGCTACTGGGACAGCGGCTGGGTGGCGGAAAGCGACGACGGCGCGCTGTCGCCGCTGCGCATCGAGGCGCGCGCCTATGTCGATCCGCGCAACATCGGCCGCCCTGAGCCGTTCGTCGACAAGAAGCCGTATAACGGCGTCTATGACCTCGGCGAAACGTTCACCGACGTCAACGGCAACGGAGTGTGGGACACCGACATGGGCCGCGCCGAGCCGGGCGGCTCGGGCGATCATGTCGTGTTCCGCCTCACCATGGCGCAGGCGGTGCGTCATCCCATGCTGACGCCGATCTTCGGGGAGCGCCTGCTGCATCAGGCGCAGATCGTGGTGCGCAATGAACCGTTCTGATCTCATGCGCCGCCTTCGCGCGCTGTGGCGCTGCGCGGCCGGCGCGGTGGTGGTGGAGGCGGCGATGCTGCTGCCGCTGATGGCGGTGAGCGTGGTCGCCGCGCTCGACGTCGGACGGTATCTGGAGCTGAGCGCGCGCGCCGACCGGATCGCCGCAGGAATGGCGGACCTCGTGTCGCGCGCCGACACGATCCGCGATCGCGCCGCCTTCGACGCCGCCAGCCAGAGCACCGATCTGGGCGTGTATTTCGAACTGGCGCGGGTGATGGCGGAGCCGGAGATCCTCGGCGCGGGCGGCGGGATCGTGCTGAGCTCGATCACCGGCGGCGCGACCGGCGCGACGGTGAACTGGATGCGGGCGAAAGGATCGGGCGCGACCACCTCCGCCACGCGGCTTCAGGCGCTGGGGCCGCTGCCGCAGGGAATGCCGTTCGTCGTGGCGGAGGTTTTCCTGCCGTTCGACCCGCTGATCCTCGACCGCGAGGCGCTGCTGGGCGCGATCGGCTTCGAGCGCGCGATCTATCGCCGCGCCCTGTTTCGGCCGCGCAGCGCGGCGCTGACGACGCTGGCGCAGCCATGAATGCGGGAGGGCTTGCAATGCTGCGGCGACTGACGCGCGACCGGCGCGGTTCGGTGCTGGTGCTGGGCACGTTCGGCATCCTGCTGACCGGCGCGATCTCGATGTTCGCGACCGATCTGGCGCGGGTGCAGGTGGCGCGCGCGCGCATTCAGGGCGCGGCGGACGCGGCGATGCTGGCCGCCGCGCGTGATCTGGGCGCGCCCGAGGCGACGCTGCGCGCGGCCGCCCGGCAGGTGTTCGACGCCAACATGTCCGGCGCGCCCGGCGATCTTGCGGTAAGCCGCTTCGACATGGTCTTCACCGCCGAGACCCCCGGCCGCGAGTCCGACACGGTGCGGCTTGAGGTTGACGCCCGCCTGCCGCTGATGATGGCGCGGCTGGGCGACGCGGTCCGGCTCACCGATCTGACCCGCGTGGACATCGCGGTGGTCAGCGCCGCGCGCAAGCGGGTGATGGGCGCCGAGGTGATGATGGTGCTCGACAACACCGGCTCGATGGCCGGGCAGAAGATCAGGGACCTGCGCGCCGCCGCCCGCGTGCTGACCGACGCGCTTTTCGACAACAGCGAGAGCGTGCCCAACGTCTATGTCGGGCTGGTGAACTACAGCGCCACGGTGAACATCGGGCGCCAGCATGCCGACTGGCTGGACCGCAGTCTGGCGCAGACCGACGCCGAGTTCGCGCCGACGCCGTGGAAGGGCTGCGTGCGGGTGCGCTCGACCGCGCTGGCCGAGACCGACGCGCCGCCTGTGGCGGGCGCGCTGTTCACGCCGCAGTTCTGGCCGTCGTCGCGGCTGAGTTTCACGCCACTCGAGTATGACATTTACTATACAAACGACAAGAAAAGTCCAAAGAAGGACAAGAACCTGTGGCCGCCGGAGAAAACGGTCAACGGCGTCGTGGTGCAGGACACCGGCAAGCCCTACGTCGATGAGCGCCAGAGCGCGGGCAACAACGGCTACGGGCCAAACCTCGGTTGCCCCGGTCCGATCACGCCGCTGATTTCCTC
>CAZOZE010000088.1:0-7890 GCA_964584215.1 uncultured Rhodobacterales bacterium | reverse complement strand
CGTAGAGATACATGTTCATGCCAATTTCGCCCGCGCCCCCAAGGGGCGCGTAAACCAGCTGCGCCGTGTCGGCCATTCTCGCTATCCTTTCGCCCCGTTGTTCAGGGCGTGTATGTGAACCAGGCCGCGCATCGTCAGATCAGCGTCAACATGGCGTATGGTTTCAGTGCTTTTTGCGAACAGGGTGGAGAGACCGCCGGTGGCGATCACGGTCATCGGCGTGCCGCGCTCGGCGATGATGCGCGCGCAGACGCCTTCGATCAGGCTGACATAGCCCCAGTAGGCGCCGGAGCGCATGCAGGACAGCGTATCGCGGCCCACCACATGCTCAGGTCGCGCCACGTCGATGTTGGGCAAGCGGGCGGCGGCGCGGTGCAGCGCCTCGATCGACAGGTTCACGCCGGGCGCGATCACGCCGCCCGCATAGGCGCCGTCCCCGTCAACGACGTCGAAGGTGGTGGCGGTGCCGAAGTCGATCACGATCAGGTTCGGCCCGTAGCTCGCGAAAGCCGCGACCGTGTTCACGATGCGGTCTGCGCCAACCTCCTGCGGCGCATCCACCCGGATCTCGACCGGCAGCGCCACCCCCGGACCGCCGACGAACAGCGGCGTGCAGCCAAAATAGCTTTCGCACAGCTTCTTGATGTTGAACACCGTCTTGGGCGCCACCGAACTGCAGATCGCATGTTTGATCGAGCGCACGCCGATGTTGTGAAAGTCCATCAACTGGCGCAGCCAGACGAAATATTCGTCCGAGGTGCGGGCGCCGTCGGTCTTGAGCCGCCATTCGGCAACGAACGCCTCGCCGTCGTGCAGGGCGAATACCGTGTTGGTGTTGCCGACATCGATGGCGAGCAGCATCCGGCCCCCTCAGGAGAAATACACATCCGCCGCGTGGATCCGGCGCATCGCGCCGCCCTGCGACAGAACAAGCGCGCCGCCCGCGTCGAGATCGGCGAACACGCCCTCGACCGTCGCATCCGGCAACCTTGCCGTGACCTTCTGACCCAGACGCGCGGCGCGCGCAAGCCATGCGGCGCGCAGCGGCGCAAAGCCTTCGGCTTCGAGCCTGCCGCTCCAGCGCGCGAAGGCCGTCGCCAGCGTCGCCAGCGCGGCCTCCGGCTCCGACGCGGCGCCGGTCTCGCGCGCGATGCTGGTCGCGGGCCAGGCGTCGGGTTCGGGATCGGGATGATGCGCGAGGTTGACGCCGACGCCCACCGCCAGCCAGTCCACCCGCGCGCCCGCGCCCGCGCTCTCCAGCAGCACTCCCGCCGCCTTGCGTCCGTTGAGCAGCGCGTCGTTGGGCCACTTGAGCGCCACCGTCGCCTGCGGCGCCAGCGTCTCGAAAAGCTCCGCCACGGCGAGGCAGGCGGCGAACGACACCAGCGCAACCTGCGCGGGCGGGCCGCCGGGGCGCAGCAGGCAGGTCGCCGACAGGTTGCCTGCTGGCGCCGTCCACGCCCTGCCCCGCCGCCCGCGCGCCGCCGTCTGGCGCCGCGCCATGATCCACAGCGGCCCGCCCGCGCCTTGCGCGGCCTGGCGCCGCGCCTCCTCGTTGGTGCTGTCAACCGTATCGAGCAGCAGGCGCCCGACGCCTTGCGGCCAGGCCAAGCGCGCTACCGCACCAGAGCCTGCGCCGCCGCCGCCGTCACCTCGGTCAGGCCGAAGCCGTCGAGAAACGGCAGCCAGCCAAGACCGATCAGCGCGGCGGACGCCGCCAGCGCGGCGCCGTTCAGCAGCGGCAGGCGGTCGTCGAGCGCCTCGCCCTCGGCGTCGATATACATGACCCTGACGATGCGCAGATAGTAGAACGCGCCGATCACGCTCGCCACCGCGCCCGCGATCGCCAGCGGCGCCAGCCCCGCCTCGATGGCGGCGACGAACACGAAATACTTGGCGAAGAAGCCGGCGAGCGGCGGGATGCCCGCAAGGCTGAACATCAGCACCGCCATCGCCAGCGCCGCGCCGGGCGCGCGCTGGTGCAGCCCCGCAAGATCGCTGACCTGCACCACGGGCCTGCCGTCGCGCTCCATGCTCAGCAGGAACGCGAACACGCCGACGTTCATCACCACATAGATCGCCAGATAGATCAGCAGCGACGACGCCCCGTCCACCGTGCCCGCCGCCAGCCCCACCAGCGCGAAGCCCATGTGGCCGATCGACGAATAGGCCATCAGCCGCTTGAGGTTGCTCTGGCCGATGGCGGCGAACGCGCCCCAGAACATCGACAGCAGCGCCGCGAACACGACGATCTGGCGCCAGCTCTCCGCCGAGTCGCCGAACGCGTCGAGCAGCACCCGCGCGAACAGCACCCCGGCCGCCGCCTTGGGCGCGGTGGCGAACAGCGCGGTGACCGGCGTCGGCGAGCCTTCATAGACGTCCGGCGTCCACATGTGAAACGGCGCCGCCGAGATCTTGAACGCCAGCCCCGCGCTGAGGAACACCAGCCCGAACAGCAGGCCGACGCCGACGCCCTCCGCCGCGACCACGCTCGCGATGCTGTCGAACTGCGTCGAGCCGGTATAGCCGTAGATCAGCGAGCAGCCATAGAGCAGCAGCCCCGAGGACAGCGCGCCAAGCACGAAATACTTCAACCCGGCCTCGGTCGAGCGCAGGCTGTCGCGCCGGAATGCGGCGACGACATAGAGCGCCAGCGACTGAAGCTCCAGCCCGACGTAGAGCATCATCAGGTCGCCCGCCGACACCATCAGCATCATGCCCAGCGTCGCCAGCCCGATCAGCACCGGATACTCGAACTTCAGCAGGTCGCGCCGCTCCAGATAATCCTTCGAGAGCGCAAGGATCGCGGCGGCGGAGAACAGCACCAGCGCCTTGGCGAAGCGCGCGAAACTGTCGGAGACAAACGCGCCGTCGAACGCCGTCACGCGCCCCGCGCCCTGCGCCGCCACCATCACGCCGAGCAACGCCAGCGCCAGCGCCATGGCGTGGGTGATCCACGCCGCGCGGCGCGCGTCGCCGATGAACACGCCCGCCATCAGCAGCGCCATGCTGACCGCCGCCAGCATCAGCTCCGGCGCCGCGACGCCCAGATCCCCCGCCATCATCGTCCGTCCCCTCGCGCCAAGCGCCCGCCCCTCATTTCAGCGCGAGCGCAGGGCCCGCGCTCCACGCCGCCAGATCGCGCTCGACCCCGGACAACAGCGCCGTCACCGACGGGCCGAACACGTCGCTGGCGAGACTGGGATAGACGCCAAGCAGGATCGTCCCCGCCACCAGAGGCGCGAACACCAGCATCTCGCGCCGGTTCACGTCGGCGATCTCGCGCAGCTCCACCTTCACCAGTTCGCCGAAAACCACCCGCTTGTAGAGCCACAGCGCATAGCTCGCCGACAGGATCACGCCGGTCGCCGCCAGGAACGCCGCCCAGGTGTTGACCTGGAAAGTGCCCGTAAGCGTCAGGAACTCGCCGACAAAGGCGGAGGTGCCCGGCAGGCCGACATTGCCCATGGTGAACAGCATGAACAGCGTCGCATAGAGCGGCATCCGCATCACCAGCCCGCCATAGGCCTTTATCTCGCGGGTGTGCATCCGGTCGTAGATCACGCCGACGCACAGAAACAGCGCGCCGGCGATGAAGCCATGGCTGATCATCTGGAACAGGGCACCGTCCACGCCCTGCTGGTTCGCCGCGAAGATGCCCATGGTCACGAAACCCATGTGCGCCACCGAGGAATAGGCGATCAGCTTCTTCATGTCCTCCTGCATCAGCGCGACCAGCGAGGTGTAGATGATCGCGATCACCGACAGCGTCATGACGAAGGTGGTCATCAGCTCGGAGGCGACCGGAAACATCGGCAGGCTGAAGCGCAGGAAGCCATAGCCGCCCATCTTCAGCATGATCGCCGCCAGCACCACCGAGCCGCCGGTCGGCGCCTGCACATGCGCGTCGGGCAGCCAGGTGTGCACCGGCCACATCGGCAGCTTGACCGCGAGGCTGGCGAAGAACGCCAGCCACAAGAGCGTCTGGAACCCGCCCGCGATCTCGAAGCCCAGCACGCTCAGCGGCGCGGCGGAGAAATCGTGCTCCAGCAGCGCGATGATGTTGGTGGTGCCCGCGTCGAGATACATCGCGATCATCGCGACCAGCATCAGCAGCGAACCGAGCAGCGTGTAGAGAAAGAACTTGAACGCCGCATAGACCCGGTCCTTGCCGCCCCACACGCCGATGATCAGGAACATCGGGATCAGCCCGCCCTCGAAGAACAGGTAGAAAAGGATCAGGTCGAGCGCGACGAACACGCCGATCATCAGCGTCTCAAGGACGAGAAACGCGATCATGTATTCGCGCACGCGGACTTCGACCGTCCACGAGGCGAGGATGGTGAGCGGCATGATCAGCGTGGTCAGCAAGACGAACAGGATCGAGACGCCATCGACGCCGACGCGATAGGTCAGCGGCCCGAGCCACGCGCGTTCCTCGACGAACTGAAAGCCGGTGTCGCCGGGGTCGAAGCCGCCGATCAGGAACAGCGAGATCAGGAAGGTCGCGGTGGTCGTCCACAGCGCCGCCCAGCGCGCGTTGTCGCGCGCCTGCGGCGTGTCGCCCTTCACGCCGAACAGCAGGATCAGCGCGCCGACCAGCGGCAGGAAAACGATGATGGAAATCAATGGCATCGCTCTAGCCCCCCACCACCGCATACCAGGTGATCAGCGCCGAGATCCCCAGCAGCATCGCGAACGCGTAGTGATACAGATATCCCGACTGCGCCCGGCCCGCGAGCCGCGTGATCCACGGCGTCACCCCCAGCGCCAGCCCGTTGATCGCCCCGTCGATGGTCGCGCCGTCGCCGCGCTTCCACAGGAACCGCCCGACGGCCTTGAACGAGCGGATGAACACGATCTCGTAAAGCTCGTCGAAATACCACTTGTTGAGCAGGAAGCGGTAGAGACCGGGGTTCTGCGCCGCGATCCGCCCCGGCAGCTCCGGCGCCTTCACATACATCGCCCAGGCCAGAACCAGCCCCGTCAGCATCGCAAGGAACGGCGCCAGCTTGACCAGCGACGGCACGTCATGCGCGTCATGCAGCACATGGTTTCCCTCGCCGTTGAAGATCGACACGCCCCAGAACGCCGCCTCGTCATGGCCGACGAAATCGGGGTAGAACTCCATCCCAGCCAGCGCCGCGCCCACCGCCAGCGCGATCAGCGGGATCAGCATGACGCGCGGGCTCTCGTGCGCGTGCTCGAAGGTGTGATGGTCGGCGCGGGTCGGGCCATAAAAGGTCATGAACATCAGCCGCCACGAATAGAACGCGGTCATCGCCGCCGCCGCCACCAGCAGCCAGAAGGCGTAGTTCGCGGCCCCCGACGCGGACGCATAGGCGCTTTCGATGATCACGTCCTTCGAGACGAACCCGGCGAAGCCGATCGGCGTGCCGAGGACATGCAGGAACGGCACGCCGACGCCAGTGATCGCCAGCGTGCCGATCATCATCATCCAGAACGTGACCGGGATCTTGTCCTTCAGCCCGCCGTATTTCCGCATGTCCTGTTCGTGGTGCATCGCGTGGATCACCGACCCGGCGCCGAGGAACAGCAGCGCCTTGAAGAAGGCGTGGGTGAACAGGTGAAACATCGCCGCCTCATAAGCGCCGACGCCTGCGGCGGCGAACATGTAGCCAAGCTGCGAGCAGGTCGAATAGGCGATCACCCGCTTGATGTCGTTCTGCACCAGCCCCACGGTCGCGGCGAAGAACGCGGTCGAGGCGCCGATGATGGTGACGATCAGCAGCGCGTTCGGCGCGTGCTCGAACAGCGGCGACATGCGGCAGACCAGGAACACCCCCGCCGTCACCATGGTCGCGGCGTGGATCAGGGCGGAGACCGGCGTCGGGCCCTCCATCGCGTCCGGCAGCCAGGTGTGCAGGAACAGCTGCGCCGACTTGCCCATGGCGCCGACGAACAGCAGAATGGCGATGGTCTCGGCCGCGTTCACCTCCATGCCGAGGAAGGCGAAGCTTTGCGTCGCAAGCTCCGGCGCGGCGGCGAAGATGTCGTTGAACTGGATCGAGTCCACCAGATAGAACAGCCCGAAGATGCCCAGCGCATAGCCGAAGTCGCCGACGCGGTTGACGATGAACGCCTTCATCGCCGCATTGTTGGCGCTTTCCTTCTGATACCAGAACCCGATCAGCAGATACGACGCCAAGCCGACCCCCTCCCAGCCGAAAAACAACTGCGCCAGATTGTCGGCGGTCACCAGCATCAGCATGGCGAAGGTGAAGAAGGACAGATAGGCGAAAAACCGCGTCTTGCCCGGGTCTTCCTCCATGTAGCCGATGGAGTAGAGATGCACGAGCGCCGAGACCGACGTCACCACCACCAGCATCACCGCCGTCAGCGTATCGACGCGGATCGCCCAATCCACGCTCAGCGCGCCGCTGTCGATCCAGCGCGCCACGGTGATCTGGCGCACCACGTCATGGTCGAGGGTGAGGAACGCGATCCAGCTGAGCAGACAGGCGAGAAACAGGATGCCCGTCGTCAGATACATCGCGCCGCGCGCGCCCAGCGCGCGCCCGCCGAACCCCGCCAGCAGCGCGCCGATCAGCGGGCCGAACAAGATGATCGAGAACATCGCGCTCAGCCCTTCATCATGTTGACGTCTTCGACGTCGATCGTGCCGCGGTTGCGGAAGAAACAGACGATGATCGCCAGCCCGATGGCCGCCTCCGCCGCCGCCACGGTCAGCACGAACAGCGTGAACACCTGGCCGACCAGATCGCCGAGGTGGCTGGAGAAGGCGACGAAATTGATGTTGACCGCCAGCAGCATCAGCTCGACCGACATCAGGATCACCACCACGTTCTTGCGGTTGGCGAAGATGCCGAAGATGCCGATGACGAACAGCATCGCCGCCACGGCCAGATAGTGTCCGAGCCCGATCTCCATCGCGCCGCCCCCCTCACACGCCCTGTCCGGGCTTCACGTCCTTCAGCGCCACCGACTGTTCGCGGGTGCGATAGATCTGCGCCAGCACGTCCTGACGCTTGATCCCCTCGCGCTTGCGCAGCGTCAGCACGATGGCGCCGATCATCGCCACCAGCAGGATCAGCCCCGCCGTCTGGAACAGGTGGATGTAGTCGCTGTAGATCAGCCGCCCGAGCGCGATGGTGTTGCTCACGTCGCCGGGCGTCGGCGCCACCGCCTTGCGCGCGATCAGCGCCGCGTCGTTGAACTTCCACGCCGCCACGCCCAGCAGCAGCTCGACCAGCAGCACGACGCCGACCAGCACCCCGAACGACAGATACTCCGACGCGCCCGACTTCAGCGCCGCGAAGTCCACGTCCAGCATCATCACCACGAACAGGAACAGCACCGCCACCGCGCCGACATAGACGATCATCATCAGCATCGCGACGAATTCCGCGCCCACCAGCACGAACAGCCCCGCCACCGAGAAGAACGTCAGGATCAGCCACAATACCGAGTGCACCGGGTTGCGCGCGAGCGTCATCATCAGGCCCGCCGCGACCGCGACGATGGCGAAGACGTAGAAGGCGATGGCGGCGACGCCCATGGTCAGATCCGATCCTGCAAGCTCAGCGATAAGGCGCGTCGATCTCGATGTTGCGGGCGATTTCGCGCTCCCAGCGGTCGCCGTTCGCGAGCAGCTTGTCCTTGTTGTAGAACAGCTCCTCGCGCGTCTCGGTGGCGAATTCGAAGTTCGGCCCCTCGACGATGGCGTCCACCGGGCAGGCCTCCTGACAGAAGCCGCAGTAGATGCACTTGGTCATGTCGATGTCGTAGCGCGTGGTGCGGCGCGAGCCGTCCTCGCGCGGTTCGGCCTCGATGGTGATCGCCTGCGCCGGGCAGATCGCCTCGCACAGCTTGCAGGCGATGCAGCGCTCCTCGCCGTTGGGATAGCGG
>CAZOZE010000087.1:0-3506 GCA_964584215.1 uncultured Rhodobacterales bacterium | reverse complement strand
CCCAGCGCAAGGTTCAGCGGATGCAGATGGCCGCCCTCGCCGTCCTCGACGCCGCCGTGATAGCGGCTTGAGGCGACGCGGGCGCGGATTTCCTCGCGGCTGAGCGCGCGGATCGTGGCGTGGCCATAGCGCGCGGCGAGGTGTTCGGCGTAAGCCCGCCCGTGCGCGGCGTCCGACGCCCGCCACGCGGCCTCAAGATGGCCGGGCCGCAGGTCGCAGGCGATGGCGTGGTCGGCGATCAGCCGTTTCACGAGGCGGGTCGCGTCGGTGGAGATCTCCCACACCTTTCGCGCATCCTCCGCGCCCAGCGCGCGCTCATAGGCGCGGATGTCGCCGCGCGGGCCATGGCTGAGTTGCCCGCCGTTGCGCCCCGAGGCGCCCCACCCCGCCCGGTGCGCCTCCAGCAGCGCCACGTCCACCCCGGCCTCGGCCAGATGCAGCGCCGCCGACAGCCCCGCATAGCCGCCGCCGACCACGCAGACGTCGGCGCGCGTCTCGCCCTCAAGCGTCGGCAGGTCGGGCGTCGGATGCGCGGTCGCGGCGTACCAGCTTGGCGCATGCGCGCCGGGGCGGTCGTTGGCGGTGAGGAATTTCATCGGCGGGGCTCGGCCTTTGCAGCGGTGGCGGCGCGCAGTGTGGGGCGCGGGCGCGGGGCTGCGCAAGGCGCCGGGCTATTGCGGCGCGCGGCGCGATCCTGCGATCCTGTCCCGCGCGCGCCCGCTGCGGGCGCGGCGCCGAACGGAGGACGACCAGCATGACGCCGACCGGCGCGCCGCGCGCCCGCTCCGCCGCCGACACGGCGGCGCAGGCGTGACGCTCGACCAGCTCACCACGTTTCTGTGGGTGGCGCGGCTGGGCGGGGTGCGCCGCGCCGCCGAGCGGCTGCACCTGTCGCAACCGGCGGTCTCGGGCCGGATCGCGGCGCTGGAGGACGCGCTGGGCGCGCAACTGTTCGAGCGCGGCGCGGGCGGCATGGCGCTGACCAAGCGCGGCGCGCTGCTGATCCGCCACGCCGAGCGCATCGCCGCTTCGGTCGAGCGCATCCGCGAGGAGCTGGCGGCGCCCGAGGCGCTCGACGCGCTGCTGCGGGTCGGCGTGGCCGAGACGGTGGCGCAGGCCTGGCTGCCCGCGTTCATCGCGCGGCTGGCGCGCACGCATCCCCGCCTGACCGTCGAAGTCTCGGTGGACATCTCGCTGAGCCTGCGCGAGGCGCTGCTGGCGCGGACGATCGACCTCGCGATCCTGATGGGGCCGGTCTCGGAATACAGCGTCGAGAACCTGGCGCTGCCCGCCTTCGAACTGGGCTGGTTCCGCGCCGCCGGGCGGGGCGCGGTCGATCTGGCGCAGGTTCCGGTGATCACCTATGCCCGCAGCACCCGCCCGCACCGCGAATTGCGCGAGGAGCTGATGCGCCGCCATGGCCCCGCCGTGCGGCTGTTTCCCACCTCGTCGCTGTCGGCGGGGTTCGAGATGGTCGCCGCCGATCTGGGCGTCGGCGCGCTGCCGCTGGCGCTGGCGCGGCCGCTGTGCGCCGCCGGGCGCATCGCCGCCTTCGATCCGGGATGGCGGCCTGCGGCGCTGCGGTTCTCCGCCTCGTGGCTCGCCGAGCCGCGCAGCTTCGTCGCCGAGCGCGCCGCGCGGCTGGCGCTGGAGACCGCCGAGGCGCACGCGGCGGACAGCGATCACGATTTCCGATTGCTCTTGAGCGGAAAAGACGATTTGACGTGATCGCCCGCAGCGCGCAGCCTGATCCTGTCACATCCTGAGCCGGAGCATGCCGACATGGCGCGCGCGCCCGCCGACCCCGATCTTGCTCACGCCGATCTTGCTCATGCCGATCTGGCCCACGCCGACGCGGCGACGGTGCGCGCCGCGATCCGCGCCGGGCGCTATGCGCGGCATACTGCGGGGCTGGCGGCGGGGGTGCTGCAATGCAACCTCGCGATCCTGCCCGAGCGCCTTGCGCTCGACTTCATGCGCTTCTGCCAGCGCAATCCCCGTCCCTGCCCGCTGGTGGCGGTGTCGGACACCGGCGACGCCATGCTGCGCACGCTGGGTCGCGACATCGACGCGCGCAGCGACGCGCCGCGCTACAACATCTATCGCGACGGCGCGCTGGCGGCGCAGGCGCGCGACATTGGCGACCTGTGGCGCGACGATCTGGTGACGTTCGCGCTTGGCTGTTCGTTCACCTTCGAGCGCGCGCTGATCGCGGCGGGCGTGCCGATGCGCCATGTGGAGCGCGACCAGACCGTGCCGATGTATCGCACGACGCTGCAGACCGCGCCCGCCGGGCCGTTCGGCGGCGGCATGGTGGTGTCGATGCGCCCGGTCCGCACCGGCGATCTTGAGCGCGTGCGCGCCCTCTGCGCGCGCTTTCCGCTGGCGCACGGCGCGCCGGTCCACGCGGGCGACCCCGCCGCGCTGGGGATCGCCGACCTCGCCCGGCCCGACTGGGGCGACGCAACGCCGGTGCGCGACGGCGAGATTGCGGTGTTCTGGGCCTGCGGGGTGACGCCGCAGAACGCCATCCTGCGCGCGAAGCCGCCGCTCGCGATCACCCACGCGCCGGGGCACATGCTGATCTCCGACGTGCCCGAGGACGCCGACAGCCCGATCCTGACCTTCTGAAACACACTAAGACAGGGAGCCTGAAATGACCGTGAAACCCATCTTCGCCGCCGCCCTTCTCGTCGCCGCGCCCGCGCTGGCCGAGGATCTCGCCGTCGTCGGCAGCTGGAGCGGCCTGCCGCTGCACAAGCAGTTCGAGGCGCCCTACTGGACCCAGACCCTGCCCGAGGCGTCGGCGGGCCGCATTTCGGTGACGCTGACCACGCACGACCAGATGAGCCTTGGCGTCGGCGACGTGTATCGCCTGCTGGGCGACGGCGTCTATGACGTGGCGATGACCGTCGCCGACTACGCCGTGTCGGACGCGCCGGAGCTTGAGGGGCTGGACGTGCCGCTGATCGCCACCGACGCCGCCGCGGCGCGCGCCATGGTCGAGGCCGCGCGCCCGATGGTCGAGGACAGTTTCACGGCGCGCTTCAACGCGAAGGTGCTGGCCATCGCGCCCTATCCGCCGCAGGTGGTGTTCTGCAATGCGCCCATCGCCGGGCTGGACGATCTCAAGGGGCTGAAGGTGCGCGGCTCGGGCCGGATGACCGCCAAGCTGCTGGAGGCGCTGGGCGCCGAAAGCGTCGCGGTGGCGTTCTCCGAGGTGCCCGGCGCCTTGCAGCGCGGCGTGGTGGATTGCGCGGTGACCGGCGCGGGCTCGGGCTATAGCGCGGGCTGGTGGGAGGTCTCGACCCACCTGCTGCCGCTGCCGATCGGCGGCTGGGACCCGGTGGTGACCGCGATCAACCTCGACAAGTGGAACAGCCTGTCGGCCGAGGATCAGGCGGTGCTGCAACAGTCGATCAAGACGCAGTTCGAGGATCCCGCCTGGGCCGCCGCCGACGGCGCGCTGGCCAACGATGTGGCCTGCCTGACCGGCGAGGGCGCCT